>WTHH01000549.1 GCA_011523195.1 Verrucomicrobiales bacterium | reverse complement strand
GGAGGAGTCGGTTTCCCCGTCCGAACTGCAGCAGGCGGAAGCGGTATTCGCCACTAACGCATCCACGGGTATCCGCGCGGTGGGCCAGGTGGATGGATTCGCCCTGCCGGGGCATCCGCTGGTCGAGCAACTCGTCGAGGCCTACGATACGGAACTGGCCCGGCATACATCTCACGCCGGCTGAATCTGCTCGCGCTTGGCCAAGCGATCGGGCACGTTTGTCCCGTGAAATCCGTTTTTTATTTCTTCGTCGCCGCGCTTGTCGCGGGCTGCTGTGCGGTCAAGCCCATGAAGGATCATCCGGCCAAGTCGATCTTCGACGGCAAAACATTTTCCGGCTGGGAAGGCAACATGGACTTTTTCCGGATTGAGGACGGCTCAATCGTTGCCGGACGGCTTACGGAAATAATCCCGAACAACGAGTTTCTCTGCACGACGAGCGAGTACGAGAATTTTGAGTTGAACCTGAAATTCAAGATCGTCGGTTCACCGCAGGCCAATGCCGGGGTGCAGTTTCGCACCAAGCGCATCCCAAACCATCACGAGGTGATCGGGTTTCAGGCCGACATCGGGCAGAAATACTGGGGTGCACTCTACGATGAATCCCGCCGCCGAAAAATCCTCGCGGGGCCGCCCGCCGAGGACATCCCGAAGATCGCCAATGTCGAGGGCTGGAATGACTATCGCATCGTTGCGCGGGGCAACCGCATCCAGTTATTCCTGAATGGGCATAACACGGTGGATTACTTGGAGGAGGATCCGGAGATTGCCAAGAGCGGCGTGATCGCCCTTCAGGTACACAGCGGGCCAGCCTGCGAAATCTGGTACAAGGACATCTCGATCATCGAGTATCCCGCCGGCAACTGAAACTCAGGAGGCTTTTTTCTTCGCAGCCCGCCTGGCCTTCGGTGTGGCCTTGCCGGTCGTGAGAAAATCGAGGTAGCCAACCAGCGAGTCACGCATCTCATTGCGCGGCACAATCGCGTCGATCATCCCCCGATCCAGCAAAAATTCCGCAGTCTGAAACCCGGGCGGCAACTCCGCCTGCGTCGTGTCCTTGATCACGCGCGGGCCGGCAAACCCGATCATTGCGCCCGGCTCGGCGATTATCAAATCCCCCACGCTCGCGTAGCTCGCCATCACACCGGCTGTTGTCGGGTGCGTCAGGACACTGATGTACGGCAGCTTGGCCTTCGCGTGATATGCCAACGCGCCGCAGGTCTTGGCCATCTGCATCAGGCTGAACATCCCCTCGTACATCCGGGCGCCGCCGCTGGTCGAGATGATCACGACAGGGATTTTACTTTTCGTCCCGGCCTCGATTAGGCGGGTTAACTTCTCACCCACTACCGACCCCATCGAGCCACCGAGGAATGAAAAATCCATGATCCCCAGCGCGATCTTGTGCGGCCCCATCTGGCAGACCCCTGTGATGACCGCATCCGACTCGCCTGTTTTTTCCTGATACCGCTCGAGCTTGGACGAGTACGACGCCACGCCGGTGAACTTGAGTACGTCCACACTCGCCATGCCGGCGTCCATCTCCTTGAACGAGCCCCCGTCGATCAGCGACTCCAGCCGTGCCCGCGCTGAGATCGGGAAATGATAACCGCACGAGGTACAGGTTTTGAGGTTTTCATCGAGATCCTTGTCGAAGATCAACTCGGAGCACTTGCCGCACTTGGTCCACAAGCCCTTCGGGATATTTTTTTTGCGGCCAGAGTTTTCGCCGAACTTCAGCTTGGCCGAGCCGCTGCCCGGTTCCAGCCCACCCGGGATGGCTTCCGCATCCACGGTCTCGAGTTTCGGTAATGTTTTTGAAAAATCGTCCAGGTCAGACATGTTGTCAGTTGCTTGGCGAGCCAAGCGCGCGGGCCAGCGTCCACACACAGACAGCCGCCGCACCCGCCTTGAGGCAGGCCGAGGCACATTCGTTGGTCGTGGCTCCGGTTGTCAAAACATCATCGACAAGCACGACTCGCTTGTCGTTCAAATTCATTTAGGTGGGAGCAAAAGCCCCTCGCATGTTGGCCAGACGCTCCCCCCGCGAGAGCAACGCCTGTGTTCGAG
>WTHH01000356.1:1648-8142 GCA_011523195.1 Verrucomicrobiales bacterium | reverse complement strand
ATTCTCATGGCCGTGCGTTTGTTATCCATACTTTCCTCAGTTCTTCTTGCCAGTTCATTACTGGCAGTTGCTCCGCCAAAGAATCCAAATATTGTTTACATCATGTCCGACGAACTCGCTTACTTCGAGTTGTCACACATGGGTAACCCGTACATCAAGACACCGAACATCGACCGGTTTGCGCAGGAGGGCATACGTTTTACTTCGGCTCTGGCGGGTGCGCCGGTTTGTGCGCCACTTCGCTGTAACCTAATGACCGGCAAGCACGCCGGGCACGCCTCGGTTCGCGCGAACGACGGCGGCACTCCTCTGCGCGCGGGCGAGCCGACTATCGCCTCGATCCTCAAGGAAATCGGCTACGCGACCGGCGGCTTCGGCAAGTGGGGTTGTGGTGGGCGCGATTCGACCGGTGTGCCGGAGAAGCACGGCTTCGATGTTTTTTACGGCTACTATGATCAGGTACACGCACACTCGTTTTATCCGCCGTACCTCATTCGCAACAGCGAGGAGGTGAAACTGAAGGGCAACATCGGCGGACGATCGGGCGAGTCTTACGCGCATTACCCGATCATGGAGGCGGGTCTGAAGTTTATCCGCGAAAACAAGGACAACCCGTTTTTCTGTTACTTCCCGATCACACCGCCGCACGGTATGTACGACATCCCCGCGAACGATCCCGCGTGGAAGCTGTACGAGGGCGAGGCGTGGATCAACGATCCGGCCATCCCGCAGGACGTAAAAAACTACGCTGCCATGGTGAGCATGGTTGACCACAACGTCGGACAGGTGCTCAGCCTGTTGCGCGAGTTGAAACTAAATAAGGACACGATCGTTTTTTTCACCGGCGACAATGGCGGTCAGGATCGGTTTCGCAGCCCGAAACATCCCCGTGGCTTTTTCGGCCCCAATGTGAATCCAAAAAACGGCGCGGAGTTTCGTGGCGGCAAAGGCAACCTGTTCGAGGGTGGCCTGCGTATTCCCTACCTCGTTCGTTGGCCCGGCAAGATCAAACCCGGTCAGGTGAACGACCTGATTTTCTATCAACCCGACGTCCTGCCAACACTCGCAGAATTGACCGGAGCCAAGGCACCCGACGACATTGACGGCATCTCCTTTCTCCCCACCCTGCTTGGCCAGGCGCAAACGAAAAAACACAAGATGTTATACTGGGAATTCCGCGGCCAAACCGCTGTGCGGCAGGGAATGTGGAAGGCGATCCAGACCAAGCCCGATCGACCGTGGGAACTTTACGACCTGAGCCAGGACATCAGCGAATCAACGAATATCGCGGCTGAGCAACCGGATCGCTTGGCCAAGATGAAGGCGTTCGCCAAGGCCTCACACGAACCGGTGCGTGCCGGCAAATATCTCGACCCCAAGCGCACCCGCCACGAGCGCGACCGCAAGGCCAAATGGGGCACGGCCAAGCCCCAGCCGCGAGCCCGGCGCCCGAGGAAATAGACGGTGAGCGATTCGGTTAACGTCCCTGTCGAAGCCCTGCACGCATACGGCGTGGAGGCACTGGTGACCACCGGAATGACGTACTCCGATGCCTGCATCGTCGCCGACAAACTGGTGCTTGCCGACAGTTGGGGCACGTTCACCCACGGCAACAAACTGCTTGGCGGCTACCTCAAGCGACTTGAGGCCGGCGGCACCGACCCGCTCGGCCAAGCGCAGGTTGCCAGCGAAGGCCCGGCGTGGACGATCGTGGATGGCGGCAACGCCATGGGGCAAATTGGCTGCGACTTCGCGATGCGAAAAGCGATCGAGTTGGCCGATACAGCTGGCGTGGCATACGTCGGCGTGCGCAACACCAATCACTTCGGCGCAGCCGGCGTGTACCCCACGATGGCAGCCGAGGCAAACATGATCGGCATCGCCATGGCCAACGACATCCCGAGCGTGTGCGCGCCCGGCTCAAGGCAGGCCATAATGGGCACCAACCCGCTGGCCTACGCAATCCCTGCCGGCAGCCACCCGCCGATCCTCCTCGACATCGCAACCAGCACAGTGGCTGGAGGGAAGGTCTATGCAGCGACACAACGCGGAGAGACGATCCCCGGAGATTGGGTGATCGACTCCGACGGCAGGCCGACCACCGACGGTTCGCTCTACCCACTTAACGCCGCACTCGCACCGATGACCGGGCACAAGGGCTATGGCATCGCACTGCTGCACGAACATCTCGCCGGCGTGCTTACCGGCGCCAGCATCGGTTGGCAGGTGCTCAACTGGATCTTCGACGATCAAACCAAGCCGACCGGCCACGGGGCCGCATTCATCGTGATCAATCCGTCGGCCATGTCGCCCTTGGCCAAGTTTCACGAGCGGGTTGATGGATTGATCGACGAGATTCACGCTGCACCAACAGCCGATGGCGTGGAGAGCGTACTCGTCCCGGGTGAGATGGAATGGCAACGGCGCAAGATCGCCCTGGCCAAGGGCATCGAGCTCCCGCCGGACGTCACGGCCAAGCTGCGAAAACTGGACAAGCGCCTCGGCCTGAAGCCTGACTGGCTGACTTGACCAAGCCGGCTTTTCCTTGTCGCTTGGCCAAGCGCTGCGTTAGGTTGCCGCCGCCATCATTCAAATGAAAATAGTTCGATATCTCAACGACGAGGCTAAGGCACAATTCGGTGCCCAACACGAAGACGGGTCTGTGACCCGCATCGAAGGCTGCATTTTCAGCGAACACCGCGACACCGGCGAGGCCGCGAACGTCTGCAAACTGCTCGCCCCGGTGAAGCCAGCCGCGGTGCTTTGCATCGGGCTAAACTACCGCAAGCACGCGGAGGAAGGCGGCGCGGACATCCCGGAAAATCCGGTGCTTTTCATGAAGATGCCCAGCACCGTGCAAAACCCCGGCGACCCCATCCTGCTGCCAACGAAGCTCAAGAGCGAGGCGGTGGACTACGAGTGCGAACTGGCCGTCGTCATCGGCAGGGACTGCAAAAATGTCTCCAAGGCAGACGCGCTCGACTACGTGCTCGGCTACACCTGCGCCAACGATGTCAGTGCCCGTGACTGGCAGAAGAACGGCGGCGGCGGACAATGGTGCCGGGGCAAGACGTTTGACACATTCTGCCCGCTTGGCCCAGCGCTGGTGACGCGCGATGAGATTCCGAACCCGAACGCGCTTGGAATCAAGACCGTGATGAACGGCGAAGTGATGCAGGACTGGAACACCGACGACATGATCTTCGACGTGCCTACATTGATCGAGTTTCTCAGCGGCAGCACGGAACTGGCCGCCGGGACGGTGATCCTCACCGGCACCCCGCACGGCGTCGGCTTCGCCCGCACCCCCCCGGTGCTACTTAAGGACGGCGACGAAATCACCATCGAGATCGAGGGCATCGGCGCCCTCACCAACCCAGTTAGGGACGAATAATGTTTCAGTACATCGCTCAGGAGGTGGAGAAGCCTTGGATCCTTGGGCCTTACGAGGGGGTACAACTGAAAATTCTTCACAAGGATGATGAATCCGGCGGCGTGGTGGTGCTCCGAAAATTCGAGGCCGGTATTGAAGTACCGGCGCATATTCACCCCTTGGCCAACGAATGGGCTTATGTGCTCTCGGGCGAGTGGGAGGAATCCGACACCGTTTACACGAAAGGCACCCTGTTCCACGCGCTCAAGGGCGAGCGCCACGGCCCACACATCGCCCGCACGGAAGTCATCAGCCTTACCCACTTCGACGGCCCGCTGACTGTGGTGTAACCCTCCGCTCTGAAGCCTAAAGAAACACGGACTTGTTTGGGGCGGGGTTGCGTGCCATTTTTTCCCGCTCATGAGACAAACACTCGTTTTACTTTTCACTCTTTTTAGCCTGCTTGGCCAAGCGCAAGCGGCGGAACGACCAAACATACTTTGGATTTACCTCGAGGACGTCAGCGGCTGGTTTAGTTGTTACGGCGATCAGGTCATCAAGACGCCCAACATCGACCAACTCGCGGAAAGCGGTATTCGCTTCGACCGTTTTTACACTCCAGCTGGCGTCTGCTCGGCAACGCGCTCGGCGATCATCACCGGGGCGATGCAAACGAGCCTTGGCATCCACAATCACCGAAGCGGTCGTGCTGTGTTCCGCGGCAAAAACCTTGGCCCAGTCTTTGATGACATCCGCCTGCCCAAGGGGGTGAAAACGCTGCCTGAGATGTTTCGCGCCGCCGGCTACTGGACGTTTAACGAGGGAGGCAAGGACGACTACAATTTCAAGCACGACACGAAACAGATGTACGATTTCCTTCCCCAAAAAAGAGGCTGGGGACCGGCATCACTGATCGCCGGCGACTGCTGGAAGGACCGCAAAAAGAGCCAGCCGTTTTTTGGGCAGGTGCAGCTTGGCGGCGGCAAACTGGGCAGGCGCGCCAGTGCCACAATCGATCGTGCCACCGTCCCGGTGCCGCCCTATTATCCCGACATCCCCGAGGTGCGCGAAGAGATTGCCCACCATTACGATTGCCTGCTCAAAACCGATGAACAGGTTGGCCAAATCATCGCGGCGCTCAAGCGCGATGGTCTTTACGAGAACACGCTTATCTTTTGCTTCAGCGATCACGGCTACAAGCTGCATCGGCACAAGCAGTTCCTTTACGAGGGCGGCATTCAGATGCCGTTGATGGTCGCCGGCCCGGGCATACCAAGCGGCAAGGTTCGCCGTGACCTGATCAGTGGTATCGACATAGCGCCGGCCAGCCTCGCTGCTGCCGGCATAAAGATTCCCGGCCACATGGAGGGATCCAACTTTCTCGCCAAGGACTACATCGAGCGCGAGTTCGTTGTCGCGGCACGCGATCGGTGCGACTACACGATTGAACGCATACGCGCACTGGTGACGCCTCGGTTCAAGTACCTTCGAAACTATCTGACCGACCGGCCGTTCATGCAGCCGAGTTACAAGGATCCCTGGCCGGTCTCCAAACGTTTCCGCGAGATGATGGCCAACGGCGAGATGAACGAAGCACAACTTGTGTTCTTCGGTCCGAAAAAAGAGCCGGAGGAGTTGTACGATCTGGCCAACGATCCGCATGAAATCTACAACTTGGCCAAGGATCCAAAATTTAAAAAGATTTTGGAGGAACACCGTCTCCTGCTCGATGGCTGGATAAAGGAACACGGTGACAAGGGACTGGGAACTGAGAGCGATCCGGGGCTTTTGGCCGTCCTCAAGCGCTGGGGTGTCAAGTGCGTCAACCCGGAGTACGACCGCGTCCGACACCTCCTAAAGTCGTCTGCCGAGAAATGATCATCTACCACAATCCACGCTGCTCCAAGAGCCGCCAAGCGCTTGGCCTGCTGAAGGAAAACGGGGAGGAACCGGACGTCATCGAGTACCTCAAGGAACCGCTTGGCCAAGCGGAGCTCGAAGGCTTGCTGAAAAAACTCAAAGTGCCCGCCCACGACCTGCTCCGGGTCAAGGAGGACGAATATAGCGAGCTTGGCCTGTCGCCGGACACGCCGGCGGAGGATATTCTGACGGCCATTGCGCTGAACCCGATCCTACTGGAAAGGCCGATTGTCGTTAAAGGCCGCAAGGCGGTGATCGCCCGGCCTCCCGAACTCGTGGAAGATCTTCTCTGACCTCCAAACCGCGGGTTGCGCGTAAGGCCACGCCAAGGTAGTTTTTCCCGCACAGCAGTTCGATATGGCCAAACGGATCGACCCAGAGGCAGCCCGCGAATGGGCGCAGTTAACACGACGCGATTTTCTCGCGACTAGTGCCAGCGGCATTGGCACAGCCGCACTGGCGTCACTCATGCAACAGGACAAACTGCTCGCCAACACCGGCAACCCACTGGCGAACATCGGGCCGCACTTTGCGCCCAAGGCCAAGCGCTGTATTTTCATTTTCATGGCCGGCGCGCCGAGCCACGTCGATCTCTTCGATCCCAAGCCCAAGCTGAACGAACTGAGCGGCAAGCCGCTGCCCAAGGAGATGACCGCCAACGTGCGGTTCGCCTTCATCAAGAAAGAGTCAGCCGTGCTGATGGGAACCAAGCGCAAATTCAAGCCACACGGCCAATGCGGCATGGAACTCAGTGACCTGCTCCCGCACATCGGCTCGGTGTCGGACGACATCGCGTTGATTCGCTCAATGCACACCGACCAATTCAACCACCACCCTGGGCAGCTCATGATGAACACCGGCTCGCCGCTCTTCGGCCGGCCAAGCGTGGGTTCATGGCTCGCTTACGGGCTGGGGAGCGAATCAAAGAATCTGCCCTCATACGTGGTACTGACCGCCGGCCGCGGCTCAAGCGGCGGTGCCTCGCTTTGGTCGAGTGGCTTCCTGCCGTCCAACTATCAGGGTGTGCTGTTTCGCAACCAGGGCGACCCGGTGCTGAACCTCGGCAACCCTCCCGGCATCACACGCGAGATGCAGCATTACGGGCTGGACGCCATCAACGACCTGAACCGAATGCGGCACTCCGCAGTGGGCGACCCCGAGATCGCCAGCCGCATCGCCAGCTACGAACTGGCCTTTCGCA
>WTHH01000356.1:0-1548 GCA_011523195.1 Verrucomicrobiales bacterium | reverse complement strand
GTGGGCGACCCCGAGATCGCCAGCCGCATCGCCAGCTACGAACTGGCCTTTCGCATGCAGACTGCCGCCCCGGAGTTGATGGATCTTTCCGGCGAAAACCAGGCAACGCTCGACCTCTACGGCGCCGAGCGCAAGGACACCCACTCCCCCGGTCGGGGCGGGCCAGCGGGACAATTCACGAAGTTTGCACGCAACTGCATCCTCGCACGCCGACTCGTCGAGCGCGGGGTACGCTTCGTGAACCTCTATCACGCCTCGTGGGATCACCACAGTAACCTCGACAACGAACTTTCCTACAACGCCACCATGGCCGATCAGCCGGTGGCGGCGTTGATCAAGGACTTGAAACAGCGCGGTCTGCTCGACGAGACGCTCGTGATTTGGGGAGCTGAGTTTGGCCGGACTCCACTTGGGGAGAACCGCGGTGGCAACAAGATGAACACAGGGCGTGACCACCATCCGTTTGCCTTCTCCATGTTCATGGCCGGTGGTGGCATCAAGGGCGGACAAGTCTACGGAAAAACAGACGAAATCGGCTGGGGCATCGACGAAAACCCGGTACACGTCAACGACTTTCACGCCACCCTGCTCAACCAGTTCGGCATCGAGCACACAAAGCTGACCTATCGATTCCAGGGACGCGACTTCCGACTGACCGATGTCGGCGGCAACCTGATCCAGCCCCTCATTAGTTAGCGCTTGGCCAAGCGCTGTTTGGTTGGCGAAGGTCCGACTGCTATCGTCTGGTAAAGAAGTCTGACGACACGATCTCCAACAAAAGGTCTCGCAGTTTGAAGTTCGTTTTAGCGGACTGCTCGTAGAGCTGTTCAATATGCTCACGATCGAGAAAGTTGAGCTCACGAGCCATTGCATAGGACAACATGTTCTCCAAGAACGACCTGGAAAACCTCTCTTTGTCTTGCATTAGAATTGTCTTCAGGCCCTGGGGACCTTCAAAGGCCCGGCCGTCTAGATGAACGGTTCTCGCATCCACTGGAAAACGTCCGCCCTTCTTGTTGGCAGTTGGGGCATAGTTGCTCACGTCAGTGTATTGGTCCCGCCAGCGCCCTATCACGTCAAAGTTTTCGAGGGCGATTCCAAGGGGATCCATTTTCTTGTGACAAATATTACAACTAGCATCCTCTCGATGTGCATCGATCGTTTCTTTAATGGTCTCCGTTTTCGTAGGGGGGCTGAGTGCAGAGATCTCAAGTTCCGCCGGCGTCTCCAGATGATCTCCATAAAAACTCTTCAATACCCAGGCCCCGCGATAAAACGGGTTGGTATATTCCCCGTTGTTGGTCGTCATCAGCATGAATCCTGCCTGTGAAAGCAGCCCCCCTCGATAGCGGTTTTTTTCGCCCAGCATCACTTTAGAGAACTCTGATGTGATCTCTTTGGGCCTATAATCTTTTGGTGATATTTTACTTGCACCAGGTCTTTTACTCGGCGTCGCGACCGGGTGTCCATCAATCCGATAAATGTAGTTGAGCTCCGGCGTGATCATCACGAAATCAGAGTCGATAAAATTCTCTAAGCTCAGATTGC
>WTHH01000080.1 GCA_011523195.1 Verrucomicrobiales bacterium | reverse complement strand
GCTCAACAAGGGGGCGGACATCACGGTCAGGGACTCTCGGGGTAAGGACGTGTTTGACTACGCGAAGGATGACGTTGTCCTGGAGATCCTCCGCAGCCACGAAAAGAAATAGTCGCTCATGACCATCGCGGAGTTGACGGACAAGATTCGGGCCTTCCGCGACGCACGCGACTGGGCTCAGTTCCACAAGCCAAAGGACATGGCCGCTGCCGTGGCCATCGAGGCCGCCGAGTTGCAGGAGCATTTTCTTTGGAAAACTCACGAGGAGAGCGCCGAGCACCTGGTCAGGCATGGGGATGAAGTTGCGGAGGAGATGGCCGACATCGCCATTTACCTCATGCTCATGGCAGACGATGCCGGGATCGACCTTGGCCAAGCGATCGAGACCAAACTCGCGATCAATGAGAAGCGCTACCCCGCCGACAAGGCTCGAGGCCGGAACAACAAATACACCGACTACCAGTAATCCGACAGAGCCACTCCCCACCGGATTTCAATTGCGGGTGAGGTCCACTTGGGCCTCGTCGATTGTCCCCTTCAGCAACTTGCCCGATGCATCGATGTGGAAAACATGCTTAACTTCATTCCAGTCCCGGGGCGTTGTTGCGTATTTGGCATCGGCATTTTTCCTGTCCAGCAAATTGTATTTCACGGTTAGCAAGTTGGACCTCTGTTCCCACGAGCCTTCAAATTCATCAACCGTTTTTGTTCCATCAACTTCCCAGAAACTTTCCACCGAAATCGAGCAGGTTCCGTCCGGTTTTAAGTCAAACCGGTAAACAGAAGATTTCATCAACTTTTGGCCTTCAGCCTCGATGGTCGTCCGAGCCGTCCCAATCCAGACTCCATCGGCAGAAAAACGAGAATCTACACAAGCGGAGCCAAGCGATGCGACGAACAGCACCGAGATGAAAAGATGCAAAGTCATCAAAGGCAGAATAGGGTGTTTTTTTATTTTGATCCACCGCTATAAAGTCATTCATTTTTAAACGGGCTTAATGTTTAATCGCCCCAACAACGAGGTGACTGACACGAATGGAGAGCGACGCAATCAGGTCACCGATTATTTAGCCAATGCCAACTGATGTAAGAGTGGGAATTGTGGGTGCAGGGGCCAACACGACGGATAAGCACATCCCGTTGCTGCAGGAGATCGACGGGGTGGAGATTATGGGGGTGGTCAATCGCAGTGCGTCGTCGTCCGATGCCGTGGCCAGGCGCTTTAGCATCCCTCGCACCTACGATCACTGGGAGCAGGCCGTGGCCGATCCGGACACCAACGCCATCGTCATTGGCACCTGGCCGTACCTGCACTGCCCGGTCACGTTGGCAGCGTTGGCCGCCGGCAAACACGTCCTCACCGAGGCGCGCATGGCGATGAACGCCGATGAGGCACTGCGCATGCTCAAAGCCAGCGAGGCTGGGCCTGAGCAAGTCGCACAGGTGGTGCCTTCACCGATCACGCTCTTTGCCGATGCGACAATTCAGCGGCTACTCGCGGAAGAATACATCGGGCAATTGCTCGCGGTGGAAAGCCGGATGCGGGGCGGATTTATCGACTCCACCACGCCGATGCACTGGCGGCAGAATACCGAACTCAGCGGCAACAACATCATGGCCATGGGCATTTATTACGAGGCGATCATTCGCTGGGTGAGTCGCGCTTCAACCGTGATGGCCCTGGGGAAAATTTTCACCGAGCAACGCACGAACGAACACGGCGATCCAAAACCGGTCAAAGTGCCGGAGCATCTCGATGTGGTGGCCGATCTCGAGTGCGGGGCGCAATTGCACATTCAGCAATCCGCCATCGCGGGTCTGCTGGAGGATGATTCGATTTATCTTTTCGGCAGTGAGGGAACGCTTCGGTTGACCACCGAAAAATTATTCGGAGGCCAACGCGGCGACGAGAGTTTGGCCGAGATTGCGATCCCCGAACACGAGAGGGGCGGTTGGCAGGTGGAGGCCGATTTTGTCGCGGCGATCCGGCGCGAGCGCGAAGTGACGCACACTACCTTCGCCGACGGACTGCACTACATGCAGTTCACCGACGCCGTGGCGCGCAGCCTGAAC
>WTHH01000118.1 GCA_011523195.1 Verrucomicrobiales bacterium | reverse complement strand
ACTAAATTTTGGTCGTTTGGCCAATTTCTGGGTGTTTTCCAAGTAAAACACTTTTTATGAAACGCATTATAACATTAACACTCGGTTTGGTAGCTGCGGCAGGCCTGACTCATTCGACCGCAGCCAAGATGAATGTCGTCGCCACCACGACGATGGTGACTGACATGGTGAAAGAGGTCGGCGGCGACCGGGTGAGCGTGGTTGGCATGATGGGAGCGGGCGTGGACCCGCACCTGTACAAACCGGCCTCGGGCGACGTGGTAAAACTGCAGCGCGCCAAGGTCATTTTTTACTCCGGGCTGATGCTCGAGGGGCGAATGGCCGATCTGTTTTTCAAGATGGCTCGCGCCGGGAAAAAGGTCTACGCCGTCACCGAGTCGATCCCTGAAAAAGATCGCCTCGAGCCGCCGGAGTTCGAGGGCCACTGGGATCCGCACATCTGGGGCGACCCGTCTTTGTGGAGCAAATGCATTGCAACGGTTGTCGATGGACTCAGTGCCGGCGACCCGGACGGCAAGGAGTATTACACCAAGCGCGGTGCCTCGGTGGTTAAATCGTACAAGGATGTCCGCCAGTGGGCACTAAAGCGCATCGCCGAGATACCGAAGTCACAACGCGTGCTGGTCACCAGCCACGACGCGTTCAACTATTTTGGTAAGGCATTCGGATTTGAAGTGGTCGCCGTGCAGGGCTTGTCCACCGTGACCGAGGCCGGTCTGGCGGACATCGCCAAGATGGTGGATTTTATCAAGGGCAAAAAACTCAAGGCGATCTTTGTCGAGAGCAGTGTCAATCCAGCAGCGATCGAGAGGGTGAGTAAGGACGCCGGCGTTAAGATTGGCGGCGAGTTATTTTCCGACGCCTGCGGCAAGCCGGGCGAGATGCACGAAGGAAACGGCGAAAAATACGATGTCGGCACTTTTGTCGGCATGGTGAAGCACAACATCAACACGATTGTTGACGCCCTGAAGTAATTCGGCAAAAGACATGAGTCACACAAGAAGTCTTCTGTCGGCGATCATCGCAATGTCATGGACCGGGATCCAAGCCGGGGAATTCACCACGTGGGGGAATGATAAGGGGATCGACATCTTTCTCGATTACTCCGCCGAAGTGATAAGCAACGTCTCCGGCGGGGAACGAACCGGCACGGGTTACAACGGGCTGAGTTCATTCGGCCTGGATGCAGACCTTGGCCAAGCGCTTGGCTGGGAGGGGACATCCCTGCGTGTGAGCGGCTTGGATCTGCACGGCTCCGGCATCAGAAGCCGCGTGGGCGACATTATGGGCGTTAGTAACATTGAGGGGTACGGCAGTGCTCGGCTGTATGATTCGTGGCTAGAAAAATCGTTCGAGGCAAAGTCCCTCAGCCTCCGGACTGGGCTGCTCTTGGCGGACGATGAGTTCGCCACGCTCGACACCGCCGGCCTATTTTTCAACGAAACCTTTGGCTGGCCGGAGTTCATCTCGATGAACACATTCAACGGCGGGCCATCGTTTTACGTTCCCGCACTTGGCGGCCGCCTGCATTGGGAGCCAAGCGAAGCGATCTACGTGCTTTTGGGGTTGTTCGACGGGGACTCTTTTGATTCACCGGACGGCGACGACACGGTCAACCGGCATGGGCTGCACTGGGAACTCGGCAACGGCCAGGGAACCATTGTCATGGGTGAAATTGGCTATCGCCGAAATACCGGTGGCAAGGATGTCCTGCCCGGGGTATTCAAGCTCGGGGCATGGCACCACGCCGGCAGCTTCGATGACTTCGGTGGTGGCTCAGCCCACGACGGCACACAGGGCATCTATGCCTCAGCGGAGCAAATGGTCTACCGCGAATACGGCGACCAAGGGTTAGCGCTGTTCGCCCGCGCCGGGTTCGCGCCGGAGGATCGCAGCGAGGTGGAGTACAGCTTCCAATTTGGAGCCAGCTACATCGGCTTGATTCCGGGGCGTGACATAGATACGTTTGGAATTGGCCTATCGCACGCCACAATCAGCAGCGACCTCCCGAGGCGCACGAGTGAGACGGTTATCGAGGCCGCCTACGAGTACATCATGAGCGACGAATTCACCATCCAACCCAGCGTGCAATGGGTTCGTGACCCGGGTGCGACCGGCGAACTTGACGATGCCCTCGTATTCGGCCTCCGGACCAACCTTAGCTTTTGAGCAATGAGCGATACTCCGGCACCTGACACGGCGAATTTGCCACTGGAAGTACACGACCTGACCGCCGGGTATCACAAAAAACCAGTGCTGTGGGGCATCGACCTTAAAGTGCCTCGCGGCAAACTGGTTGGTATTGTAGGCCCGAACGGCTCTGGAAAGTCGACCCTCATAAAGACGATCATGGGCCTGGTGCCACCGAGTAGCGGCTGGGTGAAAATCTTCGGCAAACCGTACCGGGAAAATCGCCGCCGCGTGGGCTACGTGCCCCAGCGCGAATCGGTCGACTGGGACTTCCCGGTGACGGTGATGGACGTGGTGATGATGGGCCGCTACGGTCACGTTGGCTGGTTCAAGCGCCCCAAGAAGGCGGATCGCGACATCGCCCGCGACTGTCTCGACAAGGTGAAGATGCTGCCGTTCGCGAACCGCCAGATTTCAAACCTGAGCGGCGGCCAGCAGCAGCGGGTTTTTCTTGCGCGCGCTCTGGCTCAGGAGAGTGATGTCTACTTCATGGACGAACCGTTCGCCGGGGTGGACGCCGCCACCGAGACGGCAATCATCGCGCTGCTGCATGAACTCCGCGAAAAGGGCAAGACGCTGATGGTCGTGCACCACGACCTGCCGACAGCGCGGAATTATTTCGATCAACTCCTGATGCTGAACATGCGTGTGGTGGCCTACGGCGACACCGAAGACGTTTTCACCTTCGACCTGCTGCAAAAGACCTATGGCGGCCGGTTGACCATCCTCTCCGAGGTCGCGGACGCGGTTCGGCAGCGGGCCAACTGACATGTGTTCCCGGCAGAAAACCTTGGCCAAGCGCCAGGGCTGGGCGGCTGCGCTTGGTCTGCTCGCGCTTGGCCTATTGCTGCCGGAATGCACCTGGGCGGCCAAGATTGGAGATTTGGAGGAGGAATCCTCGCTTGGCCAACAGGCTTTGCGGTTCCTGTCGTTCCGCGATCCCGCCGTGCGCTACGCCGTCGCCGGGGCGGTGCTTTTAGGCATCTCGTGCGGTCTGCTTGGCTGCTTCATCGTGGTGCGCAAGATGGCGCTGGTTGGCGACACCCTGTCGCACGCAGTCCTGCCGGGCGTGGCGCTTGGCTTCCTGTTTTCCGGGGTCGATGCGAGCGGCCTGCTGGACTGGGATTTCGACGTCAACTCCATCCGGAAAAAACCGACACTCATTTTCATCGGGGCCGTGATCGCCGGATTCATTGGCACGTTCTTCGTGAGTTACCTCCGGCAGACTACCCGGATCAAGGAGGACACCGCGCTTGGCCTGACGCTGGCCTCATTTTTCGCCATCGGCGTCTGCCTGCTGACGATGATCCAGAGGTTGCCGACCGGCAACAAGAGCGGCATCGACAAGTTCATGTTCGGTCAGGCTGCGGCAATCGGAGAGGACGACATTAGGCTGATGGCCGGTGTCACGATTCTCATCATCTCGGCGGTGTACCTTTTTTACAAGGAGCTGCTGGTGACCAGTTTTGACGCAGACTTCGCCCGGGCCATCGCGCTGCCGAACCAATGGATTCATCACCTGCTGATGTTGCTCGTAGCGTTTGCGGTGGTGATCGCGCTGCAGGCGGTGGGAGTGGTGCTGGTGTCCGCGATGTTGATCACTCCGGCGGCGGCGGCTTATCTGCTGACCGATCGCATGCACCGCATGCTGTTTTATGCCGTGGGCTTCGGCGTGGCGTCCGGCGTGCTCGGTGCGTTTGTCTCCTTTTTACGCCCCAACATCCCGACCGGCCCGTGCATGGTGCTCGGCGCCAGCACGGTGTTCGCCGTCGCGTTTTTCGCCGGGCCAAGGCACGGCGTGCTGACGCGCTGGCTGCGGCATCGCTCGCGCTCAAAACGGGTGCAGCGCGAAAACACGCTCAAGGCCATGTATCAGGTTTTGGAAAACCGGGCCGCCCAGCCGGAGGAAAGCGTCTCTCTCAAGGAACTGGCGGAGCGACGGCGCGAGACCATCGACGAAGTCGCGCTGCAAACCCGTGCCCTCGAGCAAAACGGATTGGCCACGCTGCTCGAGGAAGGCAACACCGTGCTGTTCACGCCGACCGGTTGGCAACTGGCCTGTACAATTGTTCGCAATCATCGGCTCTGGGAGCTTTACCTGACTAACGCCGCCAACATCGCGCCGGATCATGTGCATGATGACGCCGAGGAGATTGAGCATGTGTTAGGCGACGAGGTGGTGCGCGAACTCGAGCGCATGCTCGACGACACCACGCGCGATCCCCACGGCAAAACCATCCCCGGCTTCGCCGAGATTCACAAGCCGTTCACCCCCAGCGCCACCGGCCCAAGCGGATACGGAGGGCGATCATGAGCGAATTCATTCCCGCATTCGACTGGACCCGAGTCATGGTGGAGCCGTGGACGGTCAACCTGCCGATCACGCTTTGGATCGCCCTGATGGGCTTCCTGATTACCGCAGCCTGCGGCCTGATCGGCAACTACCTGATCCTGCGCCGGATGGCGCTCGTCGGCGATGCGATCAGCCACAGCGTCCTGCCCGGGCTGGCCATCGCGTTCCTTTTTTCGCAAAGCCTGAAAACCGTGCCGATGTTCATCGGGGCGCTCGTCGCCGGGATCGTCACCACTGTGTTGATCGAGTTGATCCACAAAAAAACGCGGGTCAAGCAGGACGCCGCCATCGGCATCACGTTCTCCAGCTTGTTTGCCATCGGCGTGATCATCATCAGCTTTGGCCAGACCGATGCCGTGCACCTCGACGCTGAGTGCGTGTTGTACGGTGAGATTGCGTTCGTTGGATTTGAGTTTGTGCAAACCGAGCTGAGCCCGGACTCGCTGTCGGTGGTGGAGAAGATTCCCGTGCTCAATTCCGAGCTGTTCCTCAGCGGAAACATGCTCACCATCGCACCGCCGTCAGTCATCCGCATGGCCATCGTCACCGGCGTCACGCTGCTGTTGATCCTGATTTTCTACAAGGAACTGCTGGTGACGAGTTTTGACTACGGCCTGTCGTCGTCGCTCGGCATCAACTCCACAGTCATGCACTACGCACTGATGGGGATGCTCTCTGTGATCATCGTCAGTGCGTTCGAGGCCGTGGGTGCGATTCTCGTGATTGCCATGCTGATTCTGCCCGGAGCCACGGCGTCGCTGCTCGTGCACCGACTACCTCCGATGTTTGTGTTGACGCTGGTACACGCTCTGCTAAGTGCCGTTGGCGGCGTGCATCTGGCCACCTGGCTGGATTGCTCCCACGCCGGGGCGATGGTCGTGGCTGGGTCGATTCTTTTTCTAGCTGCATGGGTGTTCAGCCCAAGCCAAGGGCTGCTCCAACGATGGTTTGGCCACAAACTCGAGGGGCTCGACCAAGCCGAGGGCAATTGTTTGTCTAAGGGATAAAGTTCAAACCCGCCTATGATTCGCCTGCCTCATCAACAATTCTTTCAATTAACTCGACTTGATTGCTTGAAAGGGAGTGAATATCACCCTGCAACAACACTTTTATCTGATTTACTAATCTATTTTTATCTAACCCGGGTACTTTGAATCCGATTGATTGCTTTGCCCCATGAACCTCCAATTCGGAAAGCATTTTCATCGATTTCATAGCAACATCAGAGTCAAAGTACGGTTTTGAAAGATTGAAAAGGCAATAATAAACAGGTGTGGCACTGTTCTGATCTAATATTTCAGTATCTGCGCCATTTTTTAGCAAAAAAGAAACAATCTCAGTGGATTCATCGTTCTGAATATGAATGATCGATTTATGCAATGGTGTTCTACCAAACTGATTCGGAAAATTAACCTTTGCACCTGAATTGATGAACTGCTTCACCATCTCGAACTCCCCAAGTGTAGCTGCCAAAGTCAACGGGGTTTCCCCCAAAGAATTCAAACGGTTAAGATTAGTATTCAGCTTAAGAAAAGTATTAATATATTTTATATTACCTTGGATGATTGCAGTACTTAGATCATCTATCAACTCTTTTGAAATTTCATTGCCGACAGATTGCTCAACAGCGACATGAGTTGAATTAGTAGGCCCATCACTCATCGTGCTACTTGTCGTTATGTCTTTGCATCCCAAGAGAAGACTGCCCCACAGTAGGATCATTGCAAAATTATATTTACCCATCAAAAATGTGTACGTACGAGCGGGCTCTATGTTACGTGAGAAATGTTACAAAAATGTCACAGTGAATACCGTGCTCGATAAAACAATCTGGGGTTTTTGTGAGGTGAAGCAGAATCTTTAAAATGAGTAATTGATTTGAGATTGTCTTTAACAATAATTGTATGCCAATTGATCAAATCTGATGAACGCTGCAATTCAACCTTTCTCTTTTCTAATTTCACTAAACCATGTGTTCCTGAAGGAACACAACGAATCAAGAATTCCGCCGCTTGGCCAAAAACTAAAGGCTCTATAAAAAGATATTCTCTAAACTGGCTTACAATCGCTTGATCCGACCATGCCGCCGCAATGTGTAGTGGCGTCTGGCCATCGTCGTTTTTTAGATTGGGATTGGCACCACTGGCCAACAACGCCGTCACCACCCCGGCATGTTTGCGCGAGGCGGCCATATGCAATGGCGTCTCTCCGTACTGGTCTTTGGCATCGGGATTGGCCCCGGCGGTCAGAAGCAGTTTGGCGATCCGTCGATCCGTCGCCTAGTGTAGCGGTACCATATCGCCGTCCGTGTCTCGTGGATTTGGATCGGCCCCAGCTGCGAGCAAATACGCCAAAACCTCCGGCCGATTCGCCCAGGCTGCCTTGTGAACTGCCGTGTGGGCGTGTTTGCGGTCGCGCTCCTCAATACGAGCCCCGTTGGCAAGGAGCAGCTTGAGGCTTGCCAACTGCCCTTGCTTTGCCGCGAGGTGTATCGCGGCGTAGCCGTCCGAGCGCCTGGCATTAGGGTCGGTGCCGGAATCGATCGCTGCCTGCATTGCAACCGTGTCTCCTGTCAATGCCGCTGCCCAAATGGTTTGTACTTGGCCAAGCGCTTGGCCAAGCGGGGAGCACAAAAGCACAACCAAGATCAGTAAACGTGACGACGAGCTGGTTTGCTGGGAATCGTTTATTGGGCTTCGAGATATTCGCTGACGGCCTTGTAACGGGACGCAAACTGCAGCAGCCACTCCACCGCACCCGCGGCGTCCTGCTCATCAAGGGGCGGAGCCCACCCGGGAGCTGGCTTGTCCGATAGTAGCTGCATTACGGGGCGATGCTCAACCAATGAGGCCCCGCTATCAATTAAGTGATTTATATTATCGTTATCAAAAACCCCTTCTCAGACACTATGTGCCATGCTGTAAGAAGAGGCAGTGCGCAACAGCAACCGGGGCTCGTCTTTTGAATCCGTTCAGCTAACCGGCAACCTCCTCGGCGAGATCGTCTGCCGGATAGGTCCAGATCTCGGCGAGTGTCGGGTGGTAATGCGGCATGACAGCCAGCTCGCCGACGGTCATGCGCTTGGCCATGGCGGTGACGATCTCGTGGATCAACTCGCCGCCCATCGGACCAACGCAGGCGCCCCCAAGAATTTCGCCTGACTTGGGATCGCAGAGCAGTTTCACAAAACCGTGCATCGCATCCATGATGATCGATTTGCCGTGGTCGTTGAACGGGTAGCTTGCGGTGAGATACGGGATGCACTGCTCCTTCGCCGCTTTTTCCGTCAGACCAACAACTGCCGCCTGCGGATCGGTGAACACCACGCTGGTGAGCAGGCGGTAGTCCATCGACTGCGGTGAGTCGGCGTGCAGCATGTTGTGCCCGGCGACCTCTCCCTGCTGCACGGCCAGGTGCACTATCTCGTGCGGCCCTGTGCAGTCGCCCCCGGCGAAAATATGCGATGCACTCGTCTGCATTTGCGCATTGCTGATGATGCGGCCTCGCTCCGTCTCGACGCCGGCGTTCCCGAGCGCGAGCGACGCGGTGTTCGGCGAGCGGCCCAGCCCGTGGAAAACCGCCTCTGCCCACACTTCGCAAGTT
>WTHH01000031.1 GCA_011523195.1 Verrucomicrobiales bacterium | reverse complement strand
CTGTAAACAGGGCTTCAAATTAGGATAAATGTTCGATTACAAATCGAGTGCTCTATCAACTGAGTTAAATTAGTCTCGCTCTAAAATAGTCTAACATATTGCTGCGTTGCCTGCTGAGAATCAAGAATTATTTGAGACAAGCGCTTGGCCAAGCGGGGGTGTTTGTGATGCCAAAAAGGGGTTGCGTTGGAGGGGGGCTTTTTTAGACTCCCGCCGTGCGAACGGGTTTGCGCTGGGTTAGCCTTGTTGTCCTTGTCCTCGGGTTGATGGGCTGGGCAGCGACTGGCTTTCATTGGGGCTGGTCGAAGACGTCCGTCACCGAGATGCAGGTGGATGAAATCACGGGCCTCGAGTTTCCCGTGACAACCAACCGCCTGGTGTTCGGGGTGGAGATTCTGGTAGTCAGCATGTTGCTGACCGGGGTCAGCTTCGGCGCGTCGTTCGCGTTCGAGAAAAATAATTCAAGGGAAACCAACTGACATGATCATCAACAAGTTTGCAAAGTGGATGCTGTGCGCCGGCCTCGCCGCAGCAGCGGGAACAGTCGAGGCAGGGCCAATCGAATTTGATTTCAAGGATCCAAAGAAGGTCAACAACGCGTTGTTCCTGCTGGACGCACCGCTGGAGTCGATCTCCGGAACCGCGACCGGAATTACCGGCAAGGTTACGTTCGACCCGGCCAAGCCGGCGGCGACCAAGGGAAAGATCACTCTCGACGCAAAGACGCTGCACGTGGACAACCCTGTCATGCGTGAGCATATGCTGGACAAGGGCTGGATGGACGTGGCCAAACACCCCAAGATCGAGTTCGTGGCCGAGAAATTCACCAACGTAAAAACCACCGGTACCAAGACGGAGGCCAAGATCGTGGGCAAGTTCACGGTCAAGGGTGTGACCAAAAAGATCACCGTTCCGGTGACGTTGACCTACCTGAAGGGCATGTTGGCCAAGCGCAACCGGGTGCCGGGAGACCTGCTTGTGCTTCGGTCCGACTTTATGATCAAGCGCTCCGACTACAACATAAAACCTGGCGACAACGAAGAAAAGGTCTCTGACGAGATCGAGATCAAGCTGCGCGTGGCAGGTGCTGCTCCTGAGGGCAAGTAGCCCGCGCCGGTTCGGGGCGATACCCTTGCGGATTACTTCGTTATTTTGAGCAGAAACAGCTGCCGCGTTTTGCCATCTTTGCTAACTCCGGGCACGAGGATTTGATCGTTGGTGCGGTTCCAGCACGGGGAGGGATCCTGCCGTAGATCGCCGGACTGCCAGTGGCCGATGTTGAATCCTCGCGTCCGGAAGAACGCCCCGTCCTCCCGCCGGTAAATGGTGTAAAAGTTGGCCTTCTTTTTTCGGTCCTTGTGACCGTTGACGAACAGCTTGCCGTTTGGGGATAACGCGATGTCGCCCTCGGGGTCGGGGAAAATCTCTGGCGAACCAAGCACTCCGACCACGAGTTGCTGATCCGTGTCGTATAGCACCTGCCGGTCCTTCAAACGGCCGATCATGCGGTGGCCGTAATCCCATTCCGGATGGCCGCCGATATGGATGCTATTGGAGCGTAGGCTCTTGCCGTCAGGATCAGTGATGAACGGGTGGTTGAGGCGCTTCCCTTTTTGTCCGCTCCAGCCTGCTCTAGCGAAGAAAAAGATTCGATCCCCCTCGCGATTCGAGAGCGAATGATTGATGAAAAGGTGGCTGGTTTTCATGTCGCGGCCAAGCGCCTCGAGTTCGCGCGCCATCCTGTGAAATGACACCAGCAGCGTTTTTTCTCCAGAGCCGATGTCGACCTTGAACAGGCCGTCGTCTTTAGGGTGGGCGATACCCTCCGTCCAGTCCCACGCGCCTTTGTAACCGGTCACCGTCCGGAGCCGGGCCATGCGGGCGTAGTTCAGCCCGAGGTACCAACCCCCATTCTGGGCCACACCACCATTGCCGATCGGCGTGTCGTTGAACCGGTATTCACGAATGCGCATGGCCTGCTCGATGTCGTACAGCACACAAAAAACCTTGCCGGTTTTGCGGTCGCGGTCGTTGAAGAAAAACTGGGTCTCCGGTTTGGCTGGGTTCCAGTAAAACATCGTGCCCTGCTGCGGGTTCCAGCCGCGGGACTGCTCGATGACTTTCACGCGGTAATCGTTTTTGGTGTCGATCAGGACGACATTGGCCGGGTCGTCCGGGCCGGGCATGCGATCGTGAAAGTCAGTCTGCAGCGCAACGATGTATCGGCCGCTCTGGTTCCACGGAATGTTTTGCACGTGGCCGATGTATCCGAAAAAGTGGGTCATTGGGCCGTGGGTGATTTGCTTGATCTCCACGCGAAACGGGGCCTTTTCTGCTGCAGCGCTTGGCCAAGCAAGCACGAGGGCACTGAGGAATGTTAAAACTAGGCGCATCGGAAAACCAAGGTGTGCGCCAAACCCAATCCGGGCGCAAGTCCGAACCGGCGCGGGATTATTTCTGTGGAGGGATGAGGGAGGCCGGTTCGGTGAGATTGGTCTCCTTGATGATCTGACCGTTCTCGAACTGGGCGGTCTTGGTTTTATTTCCGTCCTCATCCCATTCAACCCATTCGCCGATCTGGCGTCCCATGTCGTACGAACCCTCCTGATGCAGTTGCCCGTTCATGTAGTAGGACTTGCTGTTGCCGTGGGGGATGCCCTCCTTGTGATACCACTCGACGGACTTGACCCCGTTGGTGTGCCAAAAGATCTGCAATCCGTCCGGCTTGCCGTTGACGAACGTGCCCTGTTTGTCCGGTTTGCCGTCGTCGAACCACATATTCCAGAGACCACTGCGCTTGCCGTCGACGAATTCTCCTTCGGTCTGTTTTGTGCCGTTGGGATGCCATGCCGTATTGGTCCCGTATGGGAGTCCATTGGTGAATGTCATCCTGAACCTAAGCACTCCGTTGGTGTGGTAGTCCATCTCCGTGCCGGTAAACAGGTTGGTCGTGCCGCGGAGATACCAGAGACCGTTAGTCTTGAAGAGTTGTTCCTCCGTGACAACCACGGACTCTGGGACGACCACAGACTTCGAGCAGCCTGTGGCGAGAAGCAGGGCGCCAAGTGTTGTGGCGCCCAGTAATAGTTGGTGGGATCGGGTCATGATTTTCAAAGCGGGGCAATGTCGCAAAGATTGCTGTTCGGGAGAATCAAATTCTCGGCGTTGGCTGCATGATTTGAATGGAGTTTTTGCGGCAAGTCGGGCATGGGTAACCGCACGGATGCCAGACCTATTCCGTTACTTTCGAGGCAGCAGACGCGCTTGGCCAAGCGCGGTTGCGCTGCTGTTTTGTCTGATAGTCAACCATGCGCTTGGCCAAGCGGATGCGTCCGGGCGAATCATCGTGTCGCCATCCGCGAAGGGGGCCAAGCGATTCACGACAATCGCCTCCGCCGAGAGTGGCATCACTTTCACGAACCGCCTGGCCGGTCTCGAGTATTACAAAAACATGGTGGCGCACAACGGGGCCGGCGTTGCCGCTGGCGACGTGAACGGGGATGACCTGGCGGATGTGTTCCTCTGCAATATTCAGGGCGCGAACGCATTGTACCTGAACGGGGGAGGGTTTCAGTTCGAGACGATGCCGGGTGCCCACGCGTTGCCGGATGCCATCTGCACCGGGGCAACGCTGGTCGATGTCGATGGCGACGCCGACAACGACCTGCTGATCAACGGTGTTCAGATCGGCACGAGATTGTTCATCAACGACGGCGACGGCCGGTTTGCTGCGGTTGAAAACTCGGGTCTGGACACGACCGGCACGACGACCTCGATGGCTCTCGCCGATGTGGATGGTGACGGGCATCTCGATTTGTACGTGGCGCACTACATCGACTGGATGCACCTTGCCGATCCGACCACGCGTTTTGAGTACGCGCGCCGTGGCGACGAGTGGGCGGTGACCCGAATCAACGGCGAGTCCGCGCTCAAGCCGAAATGGAAGGGGCGCTTCACAGTCTCTAACACCGGCCGACTGCGTGAACTGCCGGAGTCGGACAGGCTTTACCTCAACAAGGGCGACGGCACGTTTCACGATGTTTCCGGTGAACCCCGGTTTGTTATCGATGGCAAGGCCGTGTCGTTGTCGTCGCTGCGCGAGTGGGGGCTCGCTGTCACCTTTCGTGACGTGAACAACGATCGACTTCCCGACCTGTACGTGTGCAACGACTTTGCTAGCCCGGATCGGTTTTGGCTTAACCAGAGGAATGGTCGTTTTGAACTGCTGAATCACGAGAACATTCGCCACACGAGCCGCTCCTCGATGGGGGTCGACTTCACCGATCTCAACGGCGACGGCGTGCCGGACTTCATGCTGCTGGACATGCTCGATCCCAGCCGAGCCAAGCGGTTGGTGCAACTTGAAAAGGAGGTCGAGCGGTCGAGTCGGCTGTTGGACTGGCGGTACGTGCCCCGTTTCAACCGCAACGTGTTGATGGTTTCGCAGGGTGGCCCGTTGTGGTTTGACAGTGCGTACTATTCCGGCGTTGAGGCGAGTGCTTGGTCATGGAACGTCCGCTTTATTGACGCAGACCTCGACGGCGACGACGACATGCTGGTGACCAACGGGTTCGGGTTCGACACGATGGACATGGACGCCAGCCTGAAACTGAAAGCTGCGCAAAAAAGCGGACGTAAGGATGCAAGGACGTTGTACGAATCCAAAAAAATACAGCCACGCTACGATTCGCCCAACCAGTTGTTTCGCAACGACGGAGAGTTGAGGTTTGCTGATGCGGGGGAGGAGTTCGGCTTCGCGCATCATGGCATCACGTACGGGTTGGCCATGGCGGATCTTGACAACGATGGCGATCTTGACCTGATCACCAACAATCTTAACGAGGCCCCGTCGCTCTACAAAAACACCTCGCAGGAGCCGAGGATTCAAGTGCGGCTGAAGGGTGGGGTGGGGAGCAAGGTGCGCTTGCGACGCGGCGGTGGCGAGACAGTGCGCGAAAAGTTTTCTGGTGGCGGTTACCTCAGCGGGGACAGCGGCGAACTGGTGTTCGCTGCGGGATCGCTTGGAGAAGGGGCGGTGCTTGAGGTGGAATGGGCCGATGGTTCAGGCTCGACGCGCATACCCACCCCTGAGCCGAACTCCATTTACCACATCGAGAAACCGGCCTTGGCTAAGCGCTTGGCCAAGCGCGATATTCCTCAAACCAAGCCGATGTTCCGTCAGATGCCCGCAGCCATCGACTTTCGTCATTTCCCCAGCTTGGCCAAGGACTACGACGAGAATCCTTTTTTGCTTAAGCGACTCAGCGCGACTCCGGCGCCGATGCTGGTTCGCGACTTTGATGAAAATGGATGGCTCGATGTCGGTTTCCAACTGGCGAGGAGCGATGGGGTGCAGGTTTTTCTGAATCAGGATGGACAACAATTTACCTCGGTCGCCTCGAGATACTCCAACCCAACCGGGTTGCTGCCCAACGCCGGTTGGCTGGATGGCTTCGCCGTCGAGGCTGGGCGCCCCAGTTTTGCCGGTGCGCTCAACGGGAAGGTTACCGGGTTAATGCCCAATCAGTCGGTGCGGTTGGTCTTGCGGGCGGATATCGATGGCAACGGATCGGTTGATGCGTTGTTCATTTCGCAGGACTCGATGCTGGATCATCCTGCGTCGAGTCTGCCGTTCGTTTTTCTAAAACGCGACGAAGCGTTCGTCCCATCGGAAGCGGTCGAGAATTCGCTTGGCGACTTGGGGAGGGTGAGCAGCGCGATGCTTGTGGACATGGACGGAGATCATGATGCGGATCTGTTGGTCTCACGCGAGGCCGGGAGCATTGGCCTGTACGATAACCGTGCGGGCACATTTGTGGACATCAGCGAGTCGGTCGGTCTGTCAAGCCACGTTGGACTTTGGCAGGGATTGGCCGTGGGGGATTTTGACAACGATGGCCGGCCGGACATCGCTGCCGGCAATATCGGTCGCAACAGTCCGCTGGAACCGTACAGGGAAAGTCTGGTTTTCTTGAGTCGTGGAACTGATCCCCGGTTGACGTTGTTCGCGCTGGCGGAGGAAGAGAAACTTTTGCCGATCGACGACATGGACCTTTATTCGCGGGTGGTGGACCGTGCCGCCTTGCCGGAGACTTATCGGGAGTTTTCCGATGTTGATCTTTCGGAGGTGCTGAAACCGTTCGCGCCGATGAAGCGAACGGAGATCAATTGTTTGGAGACGTCTATTTTCTTTAACCGTGGCGGCCGGTACGAGCGGGTTGCCCTGCCGGCTGCCGCTCAGTTGAGTCCGGTTTCAGCGATCAACGTTGCGGATTTTGACAACGACGGCCTCGATGATTTGTTTCTTAGCCAGAACTGGTACTCGATTCGACCGGACCTCGGCCGACTGGACTCCGGTGCGGGATTGGTCCTGCTTGGCTTAGGGGAGGGGATGTTCACTGCATTGGATTCCAGCCGGAGCGGATTGACGATCCTCGGGGAGAATCTCAATGCAGTTGTGGGGGATTTCGATCGCGACGGACGAGTCGATATTGTCGCGCCGCAAACGCTTGGCCAAGCGCACTACTACCTTGGCCAAGCGGAGAAGCGCGGCATCCGGGTGTCGTTTGCCGCCGGATCGCGCTTGGCCGAGCGCTTGGGCGGAACGGTGCGCTTGACCTACGGGGACGGCACCGCCTCGCCACGCAGGTGGCTCCACTCCGGGGATGGCGTGTTGGCTCAGGGCGCGGCCGGCCTTGTCCTTGGCTATGCCACTTGGCCAAGCGAGATTGAATTTGAGTGGGCGAACGGCGAAAAACATTCTATCCCTGTCCGGCCGGAGACGCATGATTACGTTGTTCCATAAATTGACGGTTCTTCTTGGCTGCGCGCTGTTCTTGGCCGGATGCGGTGGGCCAGCCGAGCCGGAGGCTCCCGCCGCAGTCAAGTCCAAGCCGTTTGTTTTTAATCCTTCGATCCGGATGGTGGCAGTGGACCCCGGTCGTTACGTCCGTGTAACGGATATTCAGCAGACGATCACTCTCACGAAACGATTTTGGATTGGGACACACGAAATCAGTCAAAAGGAGTTCGAGTCGGTGATGGGAAGCAATCCCAGCTTTTTCAAGGGGGAGACGCTACCGGTGGAGAAGGTGAAATTTGATCAGGCGGTGGAGTTTTGTCGGGCGCTGACGCTGCGGGACCGGAAGGATGGGCGCATCCGGCAGGACATGATCTACCGGTTGCCGACCGAGGCGGAGTGGGAATTCGCCTGTTTAGGCGGCGTGAATACACCGTTTTCCTTTGGGGTGTTGGAAAAATCCGGCGAATTCGCCTGGTCGGCAGAAAATGGGGCGGACAAAACTCAGCCGGTTGGCGGCAAAAAACCCAACGCCTGGGGACTTCACGACATGCACGGGAATGTCTGGGAATGGGTGGTTGATTGGTTTGCACCGCATCCAAAGGCAGTCCAGTTGACCGATCCGGCAGGGCCGTCAGGCGGTAAACACAAGGTTTTCAAGGGTGGTGGATGGTCGCACGAGGCCAAGTTTGCGCGTGTCACATCGCGAATCATGATGGCACCGGACATGGGGATCAATTTCGTGGGATTCCGCGTGGTTTTGTCCGAAACCGGAGATTCGCGATAAAATTAATTCACTAGGCTTCGTTCTTGGTGTGCCGGCACCTCAATTCATTGGTTCTCAATGATTTTCCCTAAAATATTTTGTTTTATAAATGTAACTTTAGGCCTTGACTGAGATCTCGGAATTGAGCGAGGTTGTCCGCCCCTTAACCATTTGAGGACAAACTGTTATGAGCAAAACAACCCGCGGAGGAGGCCTCTTCGCCAGTGCATTAGTGCTGCTGGCTGGCGTCTTTTCCCTAAACGCACAGAACGGGATTGAACCCCGTTACGAAAAGTACAACGCGGATAGGAAGTCCATCGAAGTCGATGGCGACCTGTCTGATTGGGCCGGCGTTACCTTCATTGAGCCTCGTTTTGAGGCCAGTGACGGACGTGAAGGCGGCAAGGGCAATGTAGAGATCGACGGAACCACCTATTCCACCTTCGCGGAGTTCGCTGGTGGCACTTGGAGCGGGCCGGACGATCACACCACCTCCATCGCAGTGGCATGGGATCACCAAGGTCTTTACCTCGGTATCGTTGTCACGGATGACGAGCACGAGCATGCCGCCGGCAATGCCTGGAACG
>WTHH01000056.1 GCA_011523195.1 Verrucomicrobiales bacterium | reverse complement strand
AATGCAAATTCACGCACAGAATCCGGCTTGGCAAAGCGCACGTAGTCGCCGGTCCGGTAGCGCACCAGCGGCATCGCGAGGTTGTCGAACGTCGTGCCGATGACCTCCCGTAGGCCGTCCTCATCCGGTTCACCAAACTCAACGAAACCATAGTGCGGCCAAAAATAGTACAGCTCCGATCGCGTCCCCTCTGCCGCCAGCACGGCGCGTTCCGAGTGCCCGTACCAGCGGATCGCCCGACACTGAAACACGGACTCCAGCATCCGTTTTTGATCGACCGTCAATTGTTCCGAGCCGCAAAACATGCCCTGAATCGGGGTGCGCCAACTTTGGTCGTGCCGCTGCAAATACTCGGCCAACTGCAGCACGGACGAAGGATAAACGTAAAGAAAATCCGGCGCGAACGCCTCAAGCGCCTCGAGGTATTCCGGGATGCGCTCGTCGGTGAGATGATAGGAGGAGAGCAGCAGCCAGTTGCGCGTGGCATCGTGAGAGATGACTTTGCCCTCCGAATGAGAGTCGGTCACGTGCCCCCGAATCAGAGCCAGCCGCGCCTTGTCGAAATAGCCGATCCGCCGCCAGTTCGCCTCCATGAACGCCTGCTCCTTCGGCCGACTGATGCCCTTTTGCAGATGAAACCCAACCGGCACACCGGTGGAGCCGCCGGTGGTGATGTACAGTTTTTGCGAGTCGGGAATGTTCGTCGACGTGAGGTCGTTGAGGTTGTTTTGAATGTCCTCTTTTGTGAGCAGCGGACAGTTCGCCAACTCATCAATCGAGCGCAATAGGCTCGGATCAAATCCGGCCTTTGCGAATGCGCGTTGATAAAACGGGCAGTAACTGGCTGCATTGACGAGCGTGCGGCGCAGCTCGCGAACATGATACTCGGCAATCTCGGCTGCACTCCACTCAGGCGATTCCTCGGCCAATTGACGAAATTCACCGTATGCCTTGCCGTAGCGGATTCGCCTCGGCAACAGGCGGTACGTTGCCCCGATGGCGTTGCGTGCGCCTTGCGGCAAACGTTCATAAAGCGAGAGCAGCGGGTACAGTTTGTCCTCGAGGCTCATCGCTTGGTCTCAGCAACTCCCGAAGTTCGCTCGATCGCCCCCGTCCAACCAAAGTGCGGCGCGAACTCAAACCAATCCGTAGCCTGGCCAAGCGGGCCGTCCCACTCCGGTTTGTTCGATGCCACTTGAATATCGCTGGGTTGAAACGAAACAAAACTCCGCTCCTTCATCGAAAAACAGTTTTTCAGAAGTCGCAGTTTCTCCCAATCGAAGCCCATCACCATCGCGGCAGTCATGTCCACAGCGGCGGGGTGCGTCCCGGCGATAATCGTTCCACACGGCTTCCGGTCAGGAGCCATCGGACCGTTGCCCTCACCGCCGACGATACCATCCACGATGGCGAGATAACGAATCGGCTTGCTTCGCGGTTGGCCCGCCCCGTCGAAATCAAACAGGCACTTATTTAGGTCTAGCACCATGCGCCAGCACGTGTCGTTGCCGTGCCAATTGCCGGAGCGAACCACTTTCTGAGTATCACCAAAAAACAGACGTCCGATCTTCTTCAACGGGACAAGCATCCGGGACAGCAGGGGCTTGCCGTAAACCAAGCGCTTGGCCCGCCCCATCCAGGAATGCTCCAGCTTGGCCTTGGTCGTTGCCGCAGGGAACTGGTCGCCACCCTGATCCGGCGTGCCCTCGGTATGATGTGGCAGCCAGTTTTTGTTGGCATTGATACCAACGAGATTTTTCAACGCACAGGTGAGACCCACCTTTTTGTGTGTCTTGAGCTTAGGTAGGTTTATAAAAACGTCGGCATCCATCGGCGTGCGGCAAAGCATGTATTCGTGCCGCTCGCCCCGGTGACGCTCGTTGGTCTCATCCATGTTGTACGAGGCTCCGTAGAGCTGGCCGTTGCCACTGAATCCAACGAACTCGCTCGCTTCGTTCAACGCCACGAACGTGTCGCCTAACGGGTCTCCCGGCAGTTGCGTTTTCGACAAAGTTACCCCGTCGACGGCGTGCCACTCCTCCGGCCGCAGATCGAGTAGCTCAATTTTTGACCCGGGAA
>WTHH01000455.1 GCA_011523195.1 Verrucomicrobiales bacterium | reverse complement strand
GTGTCGATCCGGTGGCGCTGGAGGATGAAGCGATACGCACCAAGCCGGGTTGGGTGGGGCGTATGCCGTTGGGGCGCTCGGAGAAAAGCTAGCAGACGCATCCGACATGCCTCCGGACGAATGCCCCAACTGCGGCGCGGATGTTCCGCCCAAAGCGAAGGCCTGCCCCGAATGCGGTGCCTGTGAGGATACCGGCTGGGCGGAGGATGCCGGGTACGAGTCGACCCATCTCGAAGAGGATGAGTTTGATTATGATGATTTCGTGGCACGGGAATTCGGGGAGGGAGGACGGCCACGGGAGAAAAGTCTGAACATCATCTGGGTGATTGTTGCCTTGTTTTTGATCCTGTTTTTCCTGACTCACGCTTTGTGAGTCATTGTGCGCTTTACAAGCAGCGGCGAGGTGTCGCATTCTCAGGCCCGTTGTTGATGAGGTGGATTGGTTTTATTTTTGCGATGAGTTTTCTGCTGGCGGGATGCACCACTAGCACGATCACCAACCTGACACCCAAGCAGCTGCCTCGCACCGCGACCGGTCTCTACCCGATCGAGGCGATGTTCCAGAGCAATCAGCGCACGCTGGATCGAGAGTCAATGAGGCCGCTGGTCATCTTTAACAATCAGGCGTTCCCGATGCGCCGGACGCAGTTGACCAAGGGCCGCTGGGAGACGGTGGTGCCAATCCCGGACGGCACGCAGGTGATCAACTACCACTTTAAGTTCGACTACGAGTACAACGCCATCCGGATGCGAAGTGCTGACAGCAAACTTTCCCCTCCGTTTCAACTGCAAATCGTCGACTCGGCAAACACAGGCAACATGTTGATGGAGCGGGAGGAGTAGATTTCAAAATGCAACGCGTTAGACTTTTCAAGGGACTCGAGTGCGAGGTGGAACGCCTCGAGCAACAGATCAACGAATGGGCGGAGAGCGAGGGGGCGAAGATTTTGCAAGTCAACAGCAGCATCGCGTCCCAGAGCTACAATCCTACGGCCAAAAGCGGTTCATCACTGCAGGGCAATATCGGCGTCTCTTCCGATATCCTGATCACGGTCCTGTACGAAAAGTAAGCCAAGCGCTGGTAGGGACGGCTGTCCCTACCTGTTCCCAGAGATTACGGGGTTGCTCGTAGCAGTTCGATCTTGTCAAACCAAGCCGGGCCGCCGAGCGCGGTGGGGGCGATGCCGGTAAGGGTGAAGTCCCCGAATTCCTTCCACATGTCCCGCGTGACAACCGTCCACTCTTCGGGAGTTTCGCTGGAAATCTGGGTCGCTTTCCACTTGGACGTATTTTTGCCGCTGTAATATCTGCGCTTGGGATCATTGGGCTCGGGCCAGTTTCCGTTATCCGAAATCTCCAGCATCACGCCGTCCGCGTCGGGCGCCTTCCATGCGAGTTGTAGATACCGAAATTCACCGGGGCCGGGGTTTTCGCGAATCTTGAACGACCAGTTGGGGATCCGTGCGGAGTATCTCTGAAGCGGTGTGATTTTCAATGAGGCGCGACCGCTCGCCTTCTCTCCGCTATCGATTGAGGCTGTGCCTCCGCCTTCGTTGAGCCATTTGAGAATCTCCGGATCGTCCTCAAACAAAATCCGGCGGATGGGCGGGCGACGCAGCCAGGCGATGACGTTGGCAACATCCTGCGGCTTGAGCACGACACCCAGCGACTCCGGCATGAGCGACACGTCCAGTGATCTGATGGATTTTATGTCCTTTCGCAACACATCCAGTTGCACACCGTCGGGCAGGTTGAGCGTGAGGCTGCTGGCAGATTCCCCGGCGAGCACGCCGCTCAGGACGCGACCGTCCCGGGTCTCCACGGTGTAGGTTTCGAACCCGCCGACGATGGTCGCGCTTGGGGCGAGAATATCGTGCACAATCGTCTCCTCCGCGCGGCGAAATTCCGAGGTGAGATCCGGCCCGACGGCGAAGCCAACATCGTGTGCCTTGTGGCAGGTGGCGCAGTGCTGACTGAAAACCTTTTGCCCAGCCGATGGATCGCGCTTGGCGACGAGCGCATCGGTGTACTGCCTGAGTTTCCCTGCGTCGGCGGGGCGCAGCTTTGCGAACGCCTTTTC
>WTHH01000090.1 GCA_011523195.1 Verrucomicrobiales bacterium | reverse complement strand
ACCCAAAGTGGCTTGAACGCCTCAAATAAAGCTTGCTGAGCGCGTCTGATTAATGTATATTCTTTTTATGAAAACATTTCTTTTTTCATTCTGTCTCTCGTCCGTTCTCTTTTTGTCTGGCTGCGGAAGTTCGGAAGATGCCGGTAATTCATCATCGAACGAAACCAGTTCCGCCTCATCATCCGGCGGACCGGCTGGCAAACTGGCTGTAGCTCACTGGGTCAAGGGCAATCCGGTGGACATATCCAAAGGCGTCCACGTCGTGGAGTTTTGGGCCACATGGTGTCCACCCTGCCGCACCAGCATCCCGCACCTCACCGAAACTCAGGCCAAGTTCAAGGATCGCGGCGTCAACATCGTTGGCGTGACCAATGAGGATCTCGACACAGTCGAGCCATTCGTCAAGAAGATGGGCAAAAAGATGGATTATACCGTTGTCATTGACGACGGCCGAACACTGTCCAACAAGTACATGAAGAAGTACGGCGTCAAAGGAATCCCGCACGCTTTCGTCATCAAGGACGGGGAAGTTGTCTGGCACGATCACCCGATGAGAGATTTGGACGGTGCCATCGAAGACGCCCTGAAGTGATACGAACCTTTTTCGCATACCCCGCTTTCGTCCTCGGTATTGCAGCCCTGACCGGCTGTGGTGGAGGGGGTGATTCCTCGGCCATCGAGGGTATCTCAACCGAAGCTGGGGAAGGAACTGCGACCAACCTGTTTCACGCTGCCGAACTCGGTGATCTCGCTGCGTTGCAGAATTTCGTCAGCCAAGGCCAAGCGTTGACCAACCGGCATACCGACAACCAGCAGACGGCATTGCACTACGCCGCGTGGGGAGGCAACACCAACGTCATCGCCTGGCTGCTCGAGCAAAAGGCGGACATCAACGCCCTCGATGCGGAAGGTCAATCGCCATTGGATGTCGCGTGGATGCCCCGCTCGGAATCAGCCAAGGCACTGCTGCTGGCATCGGGAGCCAAGCCGGGGAAGGAACTTCGCCCGCCGGAAACCAAGCCAGCATCCCCGGTGGAAGCGCCTGAAAAGGAAGCCCCCGTGACCGAACCAAGCGAAGCCAAACCGTAGCGCTTGGCTAGGTGGAAGTAGAGCGCGGACTAGAGGGAGTCGATCTTGGCCAAGCGGTCGCGCGCCTTCTCGCCGGGCGTCGTGTCGGCGCACTCCTCGGCCACGCGCCGGAGCAATTCCAGCGCCTTTTCAGTCTCACCAAGCTTTCCGGAATAAAGGTTACAGAGATGGATCGCCGCCCAGCCCCAGCGCTTGGGCTGAAGGTCCATCTGCAGAATCTCTTCGTACTCCATGGCCGCCGCGCGATAGCTGGCAAGGTCGTTCTCGTAGACTTCCGCGATACGTTTGTGCGCGTGGTATTCGCCGGGATACAGCGAGTTGTATTCGCGCAATTTGTCGATGCACTCGACGAACGCACCATCCGCCCAAAGCTGTTCTGCCTCCTCGTACAGGTCGGCCTTCTCCGAGCGGGCGCTCTTGTCGTAAAAACCCTTGGCCACCCGGTTACCGGTCAGTTGCCCCACGTCCCGTGCCCCGAGAAAAGCAAACGTCAGCAGGGAGACCAGCATCCCGGCAAAGTAAGTCATCATGCCGTCCCCGGCGTCCTCATCGGTCTCATCCCCTGATTCAGCAACGGTGATCTCGTTCGTCCCGCCATCTTCGAATGCGACCCCGTCATTGACCTTGGCAGGGGGCGCGTTGGTTTCCGGCGAGGTGGCTACATCGGGTTCTTCGTTTTCGCTGGGGTCGCCGGGTTCGTCCACACCGTACTCCGGCTCTTCCTCGACCGGTTTGTTCTCGGTAAGCTCGCCGGGATTATCGGTGTCGATCCGGTATTTGCGAATCTCGCTCCCCTCAAAGGCGTCCTTGAATTGAGTGGCACACCAAATACCAAACCCTAGGCAGAGCGGATACAATATAATTCGTGAAAGCAAATACACGTGCGGCTATTCCTAGCAGCCCAACCGGGGCAATGAAACGTAAAACAGCTTGCCAGTGCGGCTTGGTTTCCGTTTTATCGGTCCGCATGACACTCCGTACATTTTTTCGAATTACAGTACTGGCA
>WTHH01000377.1 GCA_011523195.1 Verrucomicrobiales bacterium | reverse complement strand
CCTTGATCGACTCCGAAGCTCCGCCCTCGCGATGGCCTTTGCAGAAATTCCTTCGCATGAGACGATCGCCAACGAGATCAAGCGTACACTCGAGGCCAACGGGATGCGTGACAACGCGCACATCAGACTCACTCTCACTCGCGGCGTCAAGCTCACCTCCGGGATGGATCCGCGTCTCAACACCGCCGGCCCAACTCTCATCGTCCTCGCCGAGCACAAGGAACCGGTCTACGACAAAACCGGACTCAGTCTAATCACCTCCAGCGTGCGCCGACCTTCGCCCGATGTGCTGGATCCCAAAATTCACCACTGCAACTTGATCCAGTCCATCCTCGCGAAGATCGAGGCAACCCACGCTGGTGCCGACGATGCGCTGATGCTTGACCAACGCGGATTCGTGGCCGAGACCAACGCCACACACCTGTTTATCGTCGAGGGCGACATCGTCGTAACCAGCCGACTCGTCGCCTGCCCCGAGGGTATCACGCGCGATGTCGTACTCAATCTCTGCCGACAAAACGACATCGCCCACGAAATTCGCGACTACTCGCTGACAGAGGTTTACCGGGCAGACGAAATGTTCTGCACCGGGACGATGGGCGAACTTGCCCCCGTCACGCAGGTGGATGGCCGCACCATCGGCAGCGGTGAAATCGGCTCCATGACCCGGCGTCTCTCCGGATTGTTTGACCAATGCGTTGCTGCCGAGGCGGAGCCTGTTTTGGATTAGATTGTAACTTTCAACCGTCCACGGTGTACCTTCTTAAGAGATGACGATTGCAAACGTTCTACAGATTTTTCTGCTGATACTGGGCATCATGCTGGTGTTCCAAGCCTACTGGCTGGCCGCCACAGCCCTTTTCCCGAAGGTCATCAACAACGCCCGTGACCGCTATAAAAAGCCGGTTTCGACCACACTGATTGGCCTCGCGATAATAGCGCCCACGATGCTCATTGGGTTTGTCCTGCTCGGCAATCTGCCAAATCCGCTGGTCAATGCCATCGGTTTTTTGATCGCCGGCCTGCCGCTGCTTTTTGGTGCCATCGGTTCGGCCGGCTTATGCCAATTGATCGGCCACGGTCTTCCGGCGCCCACCGATCAGGCGCAAAATTGGAAACGCGTCTGGCGCGGCGGCTGGGTACTGAACTTTTGCTACCTCCTCCCCTTTGCCGGTTGGTTCGTCATCCTGCCGTGGGGCATCATCAGTGGCTGCGGCGCATTCGTCCTTTCACTCGGGAAAAACAAGCAAGCCAATAACCGGGCCCGTGGCCGGAGCAATCAACGCGCTCCAAAGGCCAGCCCTCCCGCACAGCCACCGGCCAAGCCGTTGCCCAAGGATGACTCCCCACGGGCACTCCGCCAGCAACGCACGCAGATCCCCTCCCCGGAGACTGCACCCAAAACCAAACGGCAACGCTCTCCACGCCCACCCCGAACACCTAAGGAAAACTGATGGACTACGACCGGCGAGCGTTCCTCAAGGCCAGCAGCTCCGCTGCCTTCGTTGGAGCCGCCGGTTGCGGCCAGGCACCGAACGCACTCTGGCCCCTGACCGGGCTACCGGAAAAGCCGCCTGCCGATTTTACTCCGCCAAGCGCAGGGTCGATCGACCTCACCTCGCACGTTATCAACCGACTCACCTTCGGCCCCACACCGGGGCTGCGCACAGCGTTGCTCCGCTTGGCCAAGAGCGAAGAGGACGCCGTCGAAACCTTCATCGAGCAGCAGCTTGAGCCGGAAAAAATCGATGACCGTCGAGCCGAGCATCGTGTTCGCATTTTCGAGACATTGAAGAGCGAACCGATCGGCGAGTTTTATGAATTTCAACCCAGCCTTTTGCGCGAAGAACTCATCCGCGCCACTCTCATGCGCGCGGTGTACTCCGAACGCCAACTCCACGAGGTGATGGTTCGTTTTTGGAGTGACCATTTCAACATCGACCTGTCAAAGGGGAAATGCAATGGGCCAAGCCGGGCGGCGGCCGCGGTTGGAATTGTCCAAAAGCGGAGGGGAAATTTAACCACCCTCCTGCCGGGGGAAACAAAAAGCAGGCCGTGGCTGACCAACTCCGAGGGGGGGAAAATCGCGGTCCCAAAACAAGCCGCAAAAC
>WTHH01000567.1 GCA_011523195.1 Verrucomicrobiales bacterium | reverse complement strand
ATGCTGGGGCGTTGTGCCACCGGGTTTGGCGCGGTGGCTTTGAGCAGTTTGCTCACCGACCCGGCCTACGGTAAGGCCAAGTCCCCGTTCGCGCCGCGTAAGCCGCATCACGACGCCAAGGCCAAGAGCGTCATTTTTCTCTACATGGACGGCGGTGTGTCGCAGGTCGATTCGTTCGATTACAAGCCGCGTCTCGAGAAGGACAACGGCAAGCCGTTCTCCGCGAAGATCAACCCGACGCAGTTTGACAACATCGGCAAGACGCTAAAGTCGCCGTGGAATTTCAAACAGTACGGTCAGTCCGGGCTGAATGTGAGTGACTTATTCCCGAACGTCGGCGAGATGGCGGATGAGCTGTGCGTGGTGCGCTCGATGACCTCCAAGTTTTCCGAGCACAACAGTGCGAATTTTTTTCTGCACACCGGCTTTGGTGTGCAGGGCCGCCCGAGCATGGGCGCGTGGATGAGCTACGGGCTGGGCGCCGAGGCAACGGATCTGCCTGGCTTTGTCGTGCTCAACGGCGGCCTGATCCCGTCCGGCGGTTGGGACAATTTTGGCAACGGCTTCCTGCCGGCCAGTCATCAGGCAACAGTGTTCAAGACCGGCAAGGAACCGCTGGCGGACATTCGCCCTCGCGAAAGCCGGCCGGGCGTTCAGCAGGCCAAGCTGGGATTGCTGAACAGGCTCGACCAGGGCGTGCTCAATCGGCTGGGGAAGGTGGACGAGCTCGAGTCGGCCATCGCGAATTACGAGATGGCCTACCGCATGCAGGCGGCCGTGCCGGAGTTGATCGATGTCAAGGGCGAGACCCAGGCAACGCGTAAACTTTATGGGCTCGACTCCAAGTACGACCCGACGCGCACGTTCGGCATGCAGTGTCTCATCGCCCGCCGATTGGTGGAGAAGGGCGTGCGCTTCATCGAGTTGACCTGCCCGCGGATCAGCGGCAACGACCGCTGGGACGCCCACGGTGGCCTGAAGAAAAATCACGGCGACAACTCCCGCGCAACCGACCAGCCGATTGCCGGGCTGCTGCGCGACTTGAAATCTCGCGGCATGCTGAAGGATACGCTTGTTGTGTGGTCCGGTGAGTTTGGCCGCACGCCGTTCGCGCAGGGCAGCAATGGCCGCGATCACAACCCGTTTGGCTTCACCATTTGGATGGCCGGCGGCGGGGCCAAGCCCGGCATCACCTACGGTGCGACTGACGAGTTCGGCTACCGTGCGGTGGAGAACAAGCTCGATATCCACGACATGCACGCCACGATGCTGCATCTGCTCGGGATGGATCACAAAAAGATGACATACTTCTTCGACGGGCGGGACATGCGCCTGACCGATGTCCATGGTCACGTGGCGCACGACCTGATCGCGTAGTCGGGGATCATGTCGGGGATGTCCATCGTCATCGTCGCGGCCGGTCGCGGTTCGCGGATGGGGCAGGCCAACAAGCTGTTCATGGAGGTTGCCGGCCTGCCACTGGTCGGCCACACGTGGCGGCGCTTCGACCGATTTGCAGGGACAGCAGAGATCGTCATCGTCACCCGCGGGGAATCTCGTTCACTTTTTGAAAACTTGGCCAAGCGCATTGCTGCGGGCAAGCCATGGCGCATTGTCGAGGGGGGGGCGGAGCGGCAAGACTCAGTTTGGAACGGCGTGAACGCCACCGACGAAGCGTCCGCCGTGGTGGCAATTCAGGACGGCGCTAGGCCGTGCACGCCGCTTTGCTCGCTTGGCCAAGCGATCGACGACGCCCGGGAAATGGGGGCGGCGGTACTGGCCAAGCGCGTGTCCGACACGCTCAAGCGCGGCGATGGCCAGGAGCAGATTCTCGGGACGGTGGATCGCGAAAACCTGTGGGCGGTGCAGACGCCGCAGGTGTTTCGGCGGGAGGTCATTTTGGCTGCCTTGGCCAAGGTGCGCAATGAGGGGCTGGCGATCACCGATGACACCGCCGCGTGTGAGGCGCTTGGCCAAGCGGTAAAATTGATCGAGTGCGACCGCCCCAACCCAAAGGCCACCACGCCGGATGACCTGCCGTTCATCGAGTCGCTGCTCGCCGCCGAGGCGGCGGGGGAGGGTTAACTCCCCGCGCCGATCAGCTTAATCAATGC
>WTHH01000238.1 GCA_011523195.1 Verrucomicrobiales bacterium | reverse complement strand
CCGAGGCCATTCTCCCCGAAAACTAGGCCGGAACAAGCCCTGTAACGCCTGAAAAACAGGCTTTTTTTCGTATTTTCTTAGTTCTTTCCCCCGGTTCAGGGCTCGTTTACCCTCCCGCTCGTGCCAGACAGGCGCAAAACAGGCGAAGAAATGCTGCGCGGCATTCCCGTTTCCCAGGGGGTGTCGCATGGTCGTGTCGTGGTCCTGAACCGCAGCCGCATCGTGCCTGCCAAGGCCGGCTTCGAGACCGACGATCAGGCTGGAGAGGAGGCCCGGTTCCAGACCGCGCTGTCTGAAACCCGCAAGCAACTCACCGCTGTGCAGGAACGACTGCGCGACGAATTCGGTGCCAAGGAATCCCAGATTTTCGACGCTCACCTGCTCGTGCTCGAGGATCCCGCCCTCATGGAGGAAGTCGGCCGGCAGATCCGGGATGAACATCACACGCCGGAGTATGCCTTTTACACCGCCTCGGAAAAATATGCCGAGGCACTGAGTGCTGTGGACGACTCGTACCTGAGCGAGCGTGCGGCCGACATTCGCGATGTCACCCAGCGTGTCCTCGGCAATCTCATTGGCCAACCGCAACGGGCCGGAGTGAGCGACCTCACCGAGCCTTGCATCGTGGTCGCCAACGATCTAACCCCGTCCGACACAGCACAGCTTGATCCGGCCAAGGTGCTGGGCTTCGTCACCGAGGTCGGCAGCCGCACCTCCCATACAGCCATCCTCGCGCGGTCGCTGCAAATACCGGCCGTGCTCGGGCTGGGCGAGGCGATCGAGGAGTTGAAACCCGGCCAGACGGTGTTGCTCGATGGATTCAACGGCTTCGTCATCATCTCGCCCTCGGAGCAGACGCTCTTTGAGTACGGCCAATTGGTGGAACGGCAATCCTCGATCGAGGAAAGCCTCGACGAAATCCGAACCGAACCGGCGAAGACTCTCGATGGCCACACCATCATCCTCTCGGCAAACATCGAGCGCGCCGGAGATGTCGAGGCGGTCCGCAAAAGCGGCGCGACCGGGGTCGGGCTGTTCCGGACCGAATTTCTTTTCATCAACCGTTCAGATTTGCCCAACGAGGAGGAACAGTTTCAGGCCTACAAGAAAGTCACGGAATACCTCGCACCCGAGCCGGTGATTATCCGCACACTAGACCTCGGCGGCGACAAGCTGCTTTCCCACGTCAACGTTGCCGCGGAGATGAATCCGTTCCTTGGCTGGCGCGCGATTCGGCTTTGCCTCGAGGAGAAGGACCTGTTCCGCACACAACTCCGCGCCATCCTTCGCGCCAGTGCCTTTGGCGACCTGAAGATCATGTATCCCATGGTGTCCGGGATGGAAGAACTGGACGCCGCTAATGTGTTGCTCGACGAGTGCCGTGACCAACTCCGGGCCGAGGGATTTGAATTCGCGGAGAATCTCGAGATCGGGGTGATGATCGAAACGCCCTCGGCCGCGATGATCGCCGACAGCCTGGCCAGGTGCGTCAAGTTTTTCAGTATCGGCACAAATGATCTCATCCAGTACTCGCTGGCGGTGGATCGGTTGAACGAAAAAATCGCCCACCTCTACGAGCCCACACACCCGGGAATCCTGCGGCTGATCAAGACCACGGTCGACTCCGGCCAGGCGCAGAAAATATGGACCGGTGTCTGCGGTGAGATGGCTGGGGAACTGTCCATGGTGCCGTTGTTGATCGGCCTTGGCGTTGCGGAGTTGAGTGTCGTGCCGTCATTGGTGCCACGAGTGAAAATGCTGATCCGCAGCATCGAGATGGCCAAGGCAAGGGAACTGGCCGAGTTCGCGCTCAACTGCGATTCACCTGGTGAAATTCTCGACCGCGCCGAGGCTCTGGCCAAGGCGGCCGTCCCGGACTTTTTCGAAAAAACAGCCTGAGCGTGCTTGACCAAGCGCTACGGCTGCCACGCCTTGAATTCCGGCAGGCGCCTCACGTCCGTGAAACGCGGATCGCCCTGCACCCGCTCGTAGAGATTGTCCGCCGTTGCATTGGTGGCCCGGCGCTGTTTGTCGAGTGCCAACGCCTTGGCCAGCGTGACCCACGTATCCTGCGCGCGCGACCCGTTCGACGCCTGCACACCGGCGAGATCGAACCAGCC
>WTHH01000003.1 GCA_011523195.1 Verrucomicrobiales bacterium | reverse complement strand
AGTCTACGCTGACCGCGCATTCCACTTGTGGATTTAACCGTAAACAAACCTATACAATGAGTGACAAAATTGTTCCCCTGATTAGTTCGGGCACCAAGGGCCCACTGGGCGTGTTGCACCTGCCGCGTCTTTGGCAGAAAGTCTCCCTCGAGGCAGCCGGCAAAATTGCCGACGGCTACCCGGGAATCGGTGCCGGCTATGACTCCATGGTCATCGACGGCCTCGGCCTGAACGCCGACGCAGTCCGCGACTACATCGCCGGTCAAAAACCGACCTACCCGCAGTTCGAGGCATGGATCCAAGCCCAGGAAGGTGCCAAACTCGACGCCGACTCTGTCGGAGCGCTGAACGCCTCCATCGAAGGCTACAACCACGACGACGAAACCCGTCAGGGCATCCTTAGCGCCAACGGCCTGCCGGACGGCGACCCGAAGGACGCCATCAACCTGAACAACCTCGACGACTGGCTGGAATTCCACGCCGCCGAGATCGCCTGATTGCAGGTAATCCTTTCAAAACCGCGGCCTACGGGTCGCGGTTTTTTTTATGTTGTACCCTCATTCCTAGGCCCGTACTTTTTTCGGCGTTCCCAGCGAGAGTACGCTTGGATTAAGCCTAAACTCACAAAATTTTATGAAAACGCTCAAAAGCGCCCTAACCACCACAGCGGTTGCGGCGGTGGCTGTGTCGACCGTCCAGGCCGAAGGCCTCTCCTCCTCCCTGCCCCTTGGCAAAAGTCTAGCGGCCGGAAACGAACTACCACTGCCGCTGGGCATCAGCGCAAACGTATTTTACCTCGAGCAGGACATGGAGGCACAATCAATCTCCATCGACGTCCCGCCACTCCCCCTCCCTGGTGGTCCGCCATTGCAATTGCCTCCTGGCCTTCCGGCTTCAACCACCAAGCTCGAAAGCCGTGCCACCAGCACAACTGCAAAAATTGACGCATGGCTACTTCCGTTCCTGAACGTGTACGGTGTGGCCGGTTATGTGGATGGCGAAACGAACGCAAGTGGATTTACAGTGGCCGGCCTTCCTCCGGAGGTAGCCGGCCTGTTACCCAACTCATTCAGCGTTACGTACAGCGGCCCGGTTTACGGCGGTGGCGCTACCCTTGCGGTCGGCTACGGCAGCTACTTCGCCTCGCTGGATGCCAACTATACCGAGTCCGATCTCGACATTGGCGACTCCCGCATCGAGGCCTTCACGCTGACACCGCGCATAGGCATCAACGGTTCGCTGGGCGAACTCGAAGCCGCGTTCTACATAGGTGCCCAATATCAGGACATCGACGAGCGCCAAAACGGCTCGGTCAACTTCCCGATCATGGGACAATCCGTGCCGGTTGGTTACGATGTCGTTTCCGAAGCCGAGGACGAGTGGAACTTTCTGTTCGGCGTCAACCTAAAGAACGGTGGCAACTGGAACTACGGTCTCGAGGCCGGGTTTTCCGAGCGCAAGCACATAATGGCGACGCTTAACTACCGATTCTAAGCCAAGGCAAAATCATATATACAAGGACGGGCCAAGAGCCCGTCCTTTTTTTATCCCGCTTTGCCAATCGGTAAATCTTGATAATAACGGCTGTCCCAGACGACCTCGAGGATTCAAAATTTTTGAGGCCAGCGAGACAGTCGCCTTATAACCAACCGCATGGCAAATTATCATTTAAGGCTTCTTACATTAAGACCAAATCCGTTTGTGAAAATATTCACCATACTAACCCTTTAACATCTTTCCACACTCATTGACTAACTAACAAGTTTCAAATAAATAGCAGGCTCCCTAACACAAAAAAACTTAAACTGTAAAGTCAAATCATTGAGTTCAATCTCAAAAAATATCATTATGTCATAAGGCCTAGTAAAACGTAGCTTCAGAAATAGCTATTAACTATAAAAGACCTAAACGGTTATACGAATTAAACTACTGCATGAATTTTATTTAGTGTTTTGTGTAGTTTAAATGATAGCATATATAACAATTTTTAACTGGGAGGAAGAACCCAAAGTAATGGTCTACCTACATTACAATGCACACTACGTGCTGATAGATTAAATACCCCCCAACTTAAAAAAAGATTTCTTCTAGTTAAGTTACCAAAGTTTATGGTTCCAATAC
>WTHH01000147.1 GCA_011523195.1 Verrucomicrobiales bacterium | reverse complement strand
AACAAGGATCATCCGTCAGTGAAAGGCTATGGCCCGGAGTTTTACTACACCGCCGACTGGACCAACCACGACAAATCCGTCACCGGGCTGCCCGGCGTGAAGGTACTGCTGCGAATCGACGAAACCAGCTACGACCCGGTCCGCGATTACTTCAAGACCCGTGGTGGCAAGCCGATGGGCAAGGATCATCCTGTGAGCTGGATTCGAGAGTATGAGGGCGGCCGCTTTTTCTACACCGAGCTCGGCCACGAAGTGAAATCGCTGGCCACCAAGTTCGGCCATCAGCATCTCATGGAAGGCCTACGCTGGATCACCAAAACCAAGCGCTTCCACCGCGATCCGAGGAAGAAATGATGGAATTGATTTGGCCAAGCGCTTGGCCAAGCGCGAAGTAAATGTAAGAATTATTTTCCTTACTTTACTTTCCTTACTTTTTTGGTAGTTTTTCTCCTGTGAAGGCAACCATGACTTCCAAGGGGCAAATCACGATCCCGATTAAACTCCGCAATAAACTCGGACTTAAAACAGGTACGGTGCTTGAATTCGATGAAAACGCGCCCCACCTGAGTGCAAAGCGCGCGTTGGAATGGAGCAGTTTTGATGAGTTTGGCAAGGACACAAAGGATTCATTCCCCGAGCTAACTGTACCGGAATTACTCGACGAACTTCGAGGCCCGGTCGAGCTCCCCAAAAAAACCGGCGATGAAAACCGCGATTGATTCGTCGGTTTTATGGTGCCTGATCAAGCGTCAGCCGGGGTTCGAAAGCTGGCAGTAAGTTCTTTGGCGAGCAGGCCAAGATGGCGAACTAGGCGTCTGCCCAATTGTATTTGCCGAAATCTCCCCGGCATTTACATCCTCCACCCACACCCTACAAAATCTGCAAAAGATCGGTGTTCGGTACGAACAACTTGAACCGACTTCGGCGTATCTTGCGGGAGAAATTCACACGGCATATCGACAGGCGGGTGGGCCTCACACACATATCCTGCCGGACTTTCTGATCGCCGCGCACGCACGGTGTCAGGCCGATCGTCTGGCAACGGTTGATCGAGGGTATCTTCGGCACTACTTTCCCGATCTGCCGGTCCTTGCTCCCTGACTCAAACGCTGGACGCAGCCCGGTTTTCTGTGTTCCATCGCCGGCCAAGTGATGCGTTTTCTTCTCTGCACTATTTTTGTTCCCCTTGCGCTTGGCCAAGCGCTGTTGGCCCAGCCTGTGGATGGCCGCAACAAGCCAAGCGGTAAAAATGCCTCGGTCGAAAGTCCCGACCTCGCACGGTACGCGCTGTTTGAAAATACCGCGCCCCGGCCGGAAGCCACTTCACCAGTCGATACCCAACTGCCGCTCAAGGTTGAGCCGGGCATGAGCATTGCACTCATCGGCAATACGCTGCTCGACCGCTCACAGGACTTTGGATACCTCGAGACGCTCATTCAGCAGGCTTACCCGGCTCATCGGTTGACGGTGCGCAATCTCGCGTGGTCGGCGGACTCTCTCCACCACCAGCCGCGCCCGGCCAACTTCGCCGATACAGATCAGCATTTAGTTTTCGTCAAGGCCGACATCATATTTGCGGCGTACGGATTCAATGAATCGTTCGCGGGGCCGGACGGCTTGGGCGAATTTAAAGCCAAGCTCACTGAGTTTGTGCAGGCGGCCAAGGCCAAGGCTTTCAACGGCAAAAGAGGACCGCAGCTCGTGTTGCTCTCGCCAATCGCCAGTGAAAACATCACCGGGGTCGACGCTGCGAAAAACAACAAAAACATCCGGCTCTACACCCTCGCAATGAGCGAGGTCGCCAAGGCGCAACAAGTCGGTTTCATCAACGTTTTCGATGCGACAATCAAGGCGATGCGTCCCACCGGAATTGACCTCACGTTCAACGGCTGTCATCTCAACGACGCCGGTTACAGACTGTTTGGCAGGTTGGTTTTTGATGCGGCATTCGACAAGCCAGCTCCGGTCGTCAACGAGGAAATCCGCGCAGCGGTACTGGAGAAGAACAAACAATTCTTCCGCCGATTCCGGCCGGTGAACACGTTTTACTACACCGGCGGGCGCAACCGTAGCTACGGCTATCTCGATTTCCTCCCGGCAATGCGCAATTTCGACATCATGAC
>WTHH01000210.1 GCA_011523195.1 Verrucomicrobiales bacterium | reverse complement strand
GGAGATTACGTTCTCCCACAGGTCGTAGGTCACACCCACAGCCACGGACTCAAGACCCGTGTAGGCAGTTCCGCCAGCAGCACCGTCAGTGGAACCCCACTCGTAACGAGCGTTGAGGGTAGCCTTATCAGACAAGGTGTAAGCGGCGTAGACCTGGTAGATCTCGTCGTCAGCACTGTTAGCGCCATCAACCCAGTCCGCGGCCACGTCGACAGACAAGCCTTCAACTGGAACAGGCAAACCGATTGACGCATAGTGTGTGTCGATGTCAGTCGCACCAGCACCATGCACACCGCCGTAGTACAACGAAGTACCACTCAGCATGCCAGCACCATCACCAACAGTGTAGCTCACGGTTGTGAGGAAGGCAGAGCTGCCGTCGTCCGCGGAGTTATTGGTCACAGCGGAAGTGGTGTCGTTTACCGCACCCACGCTGATCGCCAGATCATCGTTCACCTGGTAGGAAGCCAAAACACCAGTGTGGTGAGTCGGCTCCACGGAGAAGCCAAGACCGCGCTGGAAGAATGCGTTCCCGGTGTAATCGTAAACTTCATAACCAACCACAGTGCCGAATTGACCAACCTTCAGGTCGAGGCCGTTGCCCACAGGGAGACGCAGGTCAATATTGGCTTGCACGAGCTCGATGGCCTCTTCAGTGCCAGTCGAAGCAGTGCCTTGGTCGTCCGGGCCGGCCCAGAGTTGAACGGTGTAGCCAGTAGCGTACTCGCCGGCGCCTTGTGCCGAAGCGAGCGTCAGGCTCACCACGTCCAGCTTGAACTGGTCGGAGTCTTCGTTGGTTTTAGCAATGTTGCCACCGCTGCCATCGGCAAGCGTGTAGCTGGTGCTCACATAACCGCTCAGAGTCGTGGAGGCGGCGAGGGCGTCGGCGCCCGCGGCAGCTTCTTGAGCCTGAGCAACAGACGAAAGGCTCACCACGCCAGCGGCGGCGAGAGCCATGGTCCATTTATTCATTTTCATCATTTGTTTCCTTTTGCGATAGGTTGTTAACTATTATACTGCAGTTTCATTAGTTGGGGCCTGCTGTAAAAACTAAACCCCACGCCCAAAAAGGCGCTAACGGGGCTTTAGATAGGTGAATAAGTCATCGCATTCAAGATAATTTTCAAAAAAAACACGTATACGTAACGTGGTTGTAAGATGAGCTAGGGACCAAGTTAGTGAATAGGGAGCGGTCTGGTTGAGAGGACAGGGAAACGGCCTGACACGAACCTTGCCAACGCCGAAGCAAGACCAAGCAAAATCCGCAATTTTATGACATAACATCCGTTAAAAACCGGTGAACAAAATGAATAGGACCCCACGACACACGTCTTATATGACGTGCGGCAGCTCTTCTTTTGCCGCGCATGAGGAGGAAGAGACAATATAGACAGGTTGGGTAGCCCGCCGGCTCTGGAAACAGACCGGCGGGTTTTTTGTGTTTTCAGCTCTTTTTGGCGACAAAACCCAAAAAACTTGCCATTCTCCGGCAATGGGCGATCTCGATCCACAACTCGACCAATTTCTCCGGAAACAGCCTTCTCTGGGCAAAGGGGTGTATTTGGCCAGCACGGCTGTTGTGGTGGGGAATGTCCGGATCGGTGATCACTCCAGCGTGTGGTATCACGCGGTTTTAAGGGGCGATATCAACTATATTCGGGTGGGCAACCACACTAATATCCAGGATGGCGCCGTGGTGCATTTGGCTGATGAGTACCCCTGCGAAATCGGGGATTGGGTCACCATCGGCCACAGCGCGGTGGTACACGCCTGCGAAATTGGTGACGAATGCTTAATCGGCATGAACTGCACCATTCTGGACGGCGCCGTCATCGGGGCGCAATCCATTGTGGGCGCCAATGCTTTAGTCACTGGCGGCACACAGATCCCCCCCGGCTCATTGGTTTTGGGCAGCCCTGCCAAAGTCGTGCGCCCACTCACCGAGGCCGAACGTGCCGACCTAAAGCCGTGGGCTCAAAAGTACGTGGACAACGCCGCCTATTGCCTGAAACACAATCTGAATGTAGGGGCACCACTGTGTACGCGAGGCGGATGAAGTAGGCGGGATATAGTCCCACGGGATCGAGCACTCGCCTTCATGCTTGAATTTGAAACCTTTTTAGCC
>WTHH01000269.1 GCA_011523195.1 Verrucomicrobiales bacterium | reverse complement strand
GTATCGATCCTGCAGGAAGGCCTGCTGCTGGCCGGCAAGGGATTCGTCGAATCCGGGCCGGTTGGGCGCGGTGGTGACGTGCTGTTCAAGGGTCGCAACGTAATTGGTCAGGCGACCCCGGATCCAGTTCTCTGGTTCGACAGTCACTACACCGGCAACCTCACGTTCGAGGCAGAGGATCAGCTCACGCTCGGACTGAGCCGGTTCATCTACGTCAACTCCGACCCCTCTTCGACACACGCATTGACGTTAAAGGGTAAAAACATCTCGCTCGGATATGAGGAGCAGTTTAACCAAAATCGCTGGGGCACGAGCTTCCTTTTGGTGCACGACGACATCAAAAACTACACGGCGCCGAACCTCGTCATGCGTGCCGAAGAGTCGATTCAATTCCACCCCGGTTTCCAGACAAACGACGACTTCGACACGGTTGGTCCGAATAAGGGCATCCCGGGTGGCCACGGTGTTTCATCGGTGGATATTCAGGCGGAGGACATCGTGTTCAACGCATCCAAGCTCTCGCTTCACAGCAACTTTGAACACCACATCGCGGCGGCCGGTTCGATTCAATTTACGAAGGGATCGCAAATCGAACTCTCCGATTCCGACACAGTGAACCTGCCAGTCGTTAAGGGCTTAACGCTCGAGGCGGGCACGCTGGAGATGGATGGCACGACCTATCTTCGGAGTTGGAGTGAATCCCGGTACGCGGCAGGTGATTTGGGATTGAAGGGTGATACGGTGCGCCTCAACGGAGCACGCGTCTTCTCCGAGAGCCTGGCCAACGGCGGAGCCGGCAACATTCAATTGACCGCAAACGAGATCGATCTTTCCAGAGGTGCGCGGGTGCAGAGCCTCATGCGTGCCGGCGGTGATGCCGGCGACATCGGATTGGAAGCCGGGACGGTACGCTTGGCCGGCGCCTCCGCAATTCAAAGCGGCGTGGCACTGCCGGCCACAGGGTTCAATCCCAGTAAGCATCAACCCGGCGCTCACGGTGATGCCGGCGATATCAATATCCATGCCGATTCTGTGCGGTTGGATGAAGGCAGTTCGCTCAGCAGCATGGCGCTGGATATTGGTCGTTCAGGCGACGTCAAGGTGACCGGAGAAAACATCCATCTGGACGGCCGTGCCTATATCTCAAGTACCACCGACGCGACGCAATGGGCGGGACGCTTCGGGATTTTCGATTCGACCTACGATCGGGACATCGACCAAAACGGTAGCATCACCCTGGCCGGCGAAAACGTGACCCTGACCGGCGGTGCCTACCTCAAGAGCACCACGCGGATGCCGCATCGACAGGCCGGCAGCATCGCGCTTACCGGCGGACAGGTTGACTTGACCGGAGGCAGTTCGGTCATCAGCAACACCGAGCCGTCTGCCATGATCGATGCCTGGCGTCAGCACTTGAAGTTGACCGGCCCGGCCGGGTTTGGCGATGCCGGTGAAGTGACCGTCAACGCCGCCCAGGTCAATATCACCGACAAGAGTCGCTTGGCCAGTGACAGCTTCACCGACGGCAACGCCGGTCGAATCACCATCACTTCCGATGAAGTTGCCATCACGGAAAACGGCAGGGTTTACGCCGGTGCGCTGAACGAAGGCGATGGCGGCGCGATCGAGATTGAGGCCGGGCAACTGCGCTTGGCCAAGCGCGGCGCCATCGTCGCGGACGTACGCGACTCCGGCGACGGTGGCACAGTTCACATCAAGGCCGACGAGATGATCGTCGATGGTGCATCCGTTTACGGCAGCACGAGCGGGGAAGGAAAGGGGAGCCGCGTGAAAATTGATTCAGGCGACCTGCGCCTGGTCAACAGCGGGCGAATCGAGAGCGCTGCATTCGGGCCTGGCCAAGCGGGCGAACTGGAGATCAACGCCTCCCGGGTGAGTATCGTAGGTGAGGGCGAGTGGTTCGATCTCAAGGACGTCGATGCCGAGCCAAGCGGGGAAATCGCCCGGAGCGGATTGGTCACCGGCACAGTGGCGGAAGGCGACGCCGGCACGATCCATTTGACCACACCCGACCTCGACCTCGACGCCGGCCTGATCGGCAGCGCCAGCACCGGCACCGGTGAGGCCGGCAGCGTCAACGTAAACATCACCGGGCAAATGGTACTGCAG
>WTHH01000053.1 GCA_011523195.1 Verrucomicrobiales bacterium | reverse complement strand
GGCCTTTGTGGCCGCAGCCAAGGGCTACAAGTTGATCCTGACCATGCCGGAGACCATGTCTGTCGAGCGCCGCACTCTATTGGCCATGCTCGGCGCGGAACTGGTGCTGACCGAGGGGCCGAAGGGAATGAAGGGCGCCATCGAAAAAGCAAACGAGCTGGCTGCCGAGACACCCAACTCATGGATCCCTCAGCAATTTGAAAATCCTGCCAACCCAGAGATTCACCGGCAGACGACTGCCGAAGAAATTTGGAACGACACCGACGGTGCGGTGGACATTGTCGTGGCCGGTGTGGGAACCGGCGGAACGCTCACCGGCTGCTGTGAGGTGATCAAACCGCGTAAGCCGGAGTTTCAGGCAATCGCCATGGAGCCGGCCGATTCCCCAGTCATATCCCAGACTCTGGCCGGCGAAGATCTCACCCCTGGCCCGCACAAGATTCAGGGAACCGGCGCCGGTTTCGTCCCGGGCAACCTCCATCTCAAGGGGGAGGACGGCAGCGAGCAAATCTCCGATTGTATCCGAGTCAGCAACGACGACGCATTCGCCATGGCTCGGCGCTTGGCCAAGCAGGAAGGCATCCTGTGCGGTATCTCCAGCGGGGCCAACGTTTGCGCTGCCCTCGAAGTAGCCAAGCGACCAGAGAATGCTGGCAAGACCATCGTCACAATCGCCTGTTCAACAGGTGAAAGGTATCTGAGCACCCCGTTGGCTGAAGAAGCCCGAGCTCAGGTCGGCGGCTGATATTTCTTAGCTAAGCCACTAATAATTAAATACTTAAATGGATTATCCGATCTCTAGTCGGGCGGCTTCGCTCGCCCCATCGTTGACGCTGGCCATCTCGGCCAAGGCCAAGGAACTGCGTGCTGCAGGGGAAGACGTTATCGGCTTTGGCGCCGGTGAGCCGGACTTCGACACACCGCAGCACATCAAGGATGCAGCAGCCCAAGCGCTGGCCGACGGCTTCACCAAGTACACCCCCAGCAGTGGCATTCCCGAGCTGCGCCAGGCCGTGGCCGACAAGTTTCAAAAAGACTACGGCGTCGAGTACGAGCCGAGCCAGGTGATCGTCAACTGCGGCGGCAAGCATTCCTGCTTCAACGTCATCTACGCCACCTGCGAAGCCGGCGACGAAGTCATCATCCCAGCGCCGTACTGGTTGAGCTACCCGGAGATGGCCAAGCTCGCCGGGGCCAAGCCGGTGATCCTCGAGACCACCGACGCCACCGAGTTCAAGGTCACACCGGAGCAATTGCGCGAAGCCATCACGCCCAACACCAAGCTGTTCATCCTCAACTCGCCCAGCAATCCGACTGGCTCCGTTTACACGGCCGATGAAATCAAGGCACTGGGCGACGTCTGCGTAGAAAAAGGCGTGCTCATCATGAGCGACGACATCTACGAAAAGCTTGTCTACGACGGGGCCGAGTTCACCAGCGTCACCGGCTTCTCAGAGGAACACCTGGCGCACACCATCATCGTACACGGCCTGGCCAAGGCGTACTCGATGACCGGCTGGCGGATCGGCTTCCTCGCTGCGCCCAAACCGATCGCCCAGGCGATCAACGCGCTCCAGAGCCACAGCACCAGCAACGCCACCTCGTTCGCGCAGAAGGGCGCCGTCGCCGCGCTCACCGGGCCGCAGACTCACCTCGACGAGTGGCTGACTGAATTCAACAAACGTCGCAGCTACGCCGCCGATCGGCTGAACAACATAGCCGGCGTGAGCTGCGTAAACAGCCGAGGCGCGTTTTATCTGTTCCCGAACATCGAGGGCACCGGCTTGAAATCGGCCGAGTTTTGCGAGCGCCTGCTCGAGCAGGCCAAGGTGGCCGCCGTCCCCGGCATCGCATTCGGTGCTGACAACAACTTCCGCATCAGCTACGCCACCAGCATGGAAAACATCCAAAACGGCATGGACCGCCTGGACGCCTTCTGCAAAACCTTATAACCGCAGCCCCAAATTGTAGAAACAGCCACCCCTGCCTTGCACGTGACCAAGAGGCGCGCCGTTTACTGAGACGCCGTTTTTACCGGTTCAGGACATCGTCATTCTTGCCGATGTTAAAAATGGTGAACAGAGTATAAGTTGGGAAACCTCACCGACCGAGACTTACACTGTCCTTGGC
>WTHH01000530.1 GCA_011523195.1 Verrucomicrobiales bacterium | reverse complement strand
CTATATCACCAGTCTGCCACCCGGCGGCGAGTCTCTCACCGGAGTGCTGCGTTCCCTGCCGTTCACCGCGCCGGCCGAGCTGCGTTTTTTTCTCTGCGGCCACCGCGGGTTTCCGAACTCCCCGCCGCACGACAAGAATTTCGTTCGCCTCGTCGATGCCAAAACCGGCGCCGAGTTGAAACGCGCCTACCCGCCACGCAACGACACCGGCCGACCCGTTCGCTGGAAACTGACGCCCGGCAAAGAAGTGACCGTCGAGGTGGTCGACGGCGACACGGGGGCTGCGTTCGCTTGGATCGGTGTCACGCGGTTCAGCATCGACCTCGACCTCTTTTCCGAACGCCGGATGATCTCCAGCCTTCGACCGGGCGGTGAGCGGTTGACCGGCGTGTTTCGGTCGGCCGAGTTCGAGGTCCCGCCCAGCCTGAAGTTCACCATCACCGGGCATAGCGGCAACCCCGACAACCCGCCCAATGGCAAAAATTATTTTCAACTGGTCGATGCTGCCACCGGACGCGTTCTGAAAAAGACCCTACCACCACGCAACGATTCCGGCGCAGAGATGGAATGGGACTTGCGTTCACTGGCCGGACACCGGGCACGATTGGAAATTGTCGACGGCGATAGCAACGGCAGTTTCGCATGGCTGGCCGTTGGCGGCTTCAAGCCGAACGTGGCACCAATCCCCGACCACGATCCGGCCACCGTTGCCAAACGGCAACAGGCCGCCGCCCAAGTCGTGCACGACCTACGTTTGGTAGAAACGCTCGAGGCCGCCGCGGCTGTTGCAGGGAATCCCCTCGCACCGACCGAGGCCCGCTCGCTCGTTGCCCAGGCAATCCTCGCCAATGGCAATGCGCAGCAAAAAATCAAGCTCACCGAACTGTTGGCCGACGAGGCCTCGCCGGAGCCGTTGCGCCTGGCCATCGCCACCCACGGCGCGCATTTACCGACGGTGCAGGAACCACTGTTGGAAGCGCTTGGCCAAGCGCCGGCCGAGCTGCAGGTCCAGTTCGCCCGGGCGCTCGCCCAAAACCAGGCGGGCGCAGGGCGCCTGCTCGCGGCAGTGGAAAAAGGTCAGGCGCCGGCCGGGTTACTGCTGGACATTCACATCCGCGACCGGTTCTCGAAGGAACGCGTGGCGGTGTTGACGAAGAATCTCCTCAAGCCAAGCGCTGAGGTTGAACGGCTGATCGCCGATCGCATCGCCGAGTATCGGGAAAAAGGAGGCAACGCCGAGCAGGGCAAAAGTATCTACGCCACAAACTGCGCCGCCTGCCACAAGTTCGACGGGATCGGTGCCGACATCGGGCCACAACTCGAGGGCATCGGCAATCGCGGCATCGAGCGACTGGTGGAGGACATCATCGACCCCAATCGCAACATCGACGTAGCCTTTCACTACACCATTGCCGTGCTGAAAGATGGCCGGATCATCACTGGCCTGAAACGCCGCGAGGTGGGACAATCGGTCGTGTTCGCCACCATCGAGGGCAAGGAAATCACAATCCAAAAAAACGAGATCGAGCGACAGGCCAAGTCCCCAGCCTCCATCATGCCCACTGGCTTTGGTCAGGCCATCCCCTCTCCTGACTTTCGTAACCTACTCGAATACCTGCTGGGAGATTGAGGAGTTAATTCATCCCGAAAGTCACACCAAAATTGGAAGATTAGAACTCACAATGATTTTGGAATTTCGGTAAAAATCCTAATAGAATTATCTTTTAGTTACACCGAACTCTGATCCGATTAGGGATCTTATTTTCCCAGGTGCGAGTTTAGGCCCGATACACATTAACGAAGATGGCGCATTGGGGAGTTCATAAGTTGGTATTGGGTTTTGAATTAATTCAGTACCCACTTTTTCATATAACCAGCGATATTCAGGCTTATCTACGATGTTCACCAATGCCTTAGCTCGCAAAACCCAATTTGGCAATGAATCCATTAATTTTCCCATTCTTTGACTATCCACTTTATCTGGAAGTGGGAACTGACACCCCGTAAACCGGTGAGACAACTTGTGTGCAGTGTCATCAAGATGGTTCCTCGTCGAAGAATTTTTTAAATTTGAATTCAAGGAAGCTATCTCTTCCATTGCTTTATTTTTGCTTCCACTCACGTCTTCTTGAAG
>WTHH01000317.1 GCA_011523195.1 Verrucomicrobiales bacterium | reverse complement strand
CTCTTGATCACGCACACGTCGTCGATGCGCTTGGCCAAATGCGGCAGGGCATCGCTCAGCCACGTGCCCGCCTGGCCGTGCTGCGCAAACTTCAGCGTGCTGGGTGCACATGGGAACGATTTTTGGCCGGACGTCATCGTCGTCTTGCGCTCGGCCGGGTAAATGGATTCCGGCACCTCTTCGCCTAAGCGCTTGGCCAAGTGCGGTTTGTGGTCGAAAAGGTCGAGCTGCGACGGGCCGCCGGATTGAAAAAGATAAATAACCCGCTTGGCCATAGGCGCAAAGTGGGGCAGGTCGTTCAGGCCATCAAAGGCATTGCGCTTGGCCGCTTGGCCGTTGAGCAACGAACCCAGCGCCATCGCACCTAAACCAAGCGTGCTGTGCCCAAGAAAAGCACGCCGGGTTCGCTGTGTTAATAGTTCGTCGGTTGAATCCATCGGTTCAAGTTTGGGAATAGTAAATAGGAGTGGAGATGTGTTGAGGGAATGCTGTTTTAGCGGACTCGCAGGCTCGTCCCTCCAAGCCCACGCCAAGCGGCAAACTGGAGTGACGAGCCTGCGAGTCCGTGTTTGTTTTTAAATCTATATCAGTTCGTTTCATCTCAGTTTTGCATGATGGCTTCGTCGAGATTGAGGAGTGTATTGGCGATGAGCGTGTAGGCGGCAAGCCTGGCCGGGGGCAGTTTGGCGTCCGCTTTTCTTTCTCCAATGTTCAGGAGTTTTTTCGCTGAGCCGGGCTCGTTTGTGAATTCCTTTTCGTACGATCTCAAGTCAGCCAAAAGTAACTTTAGCTCGGCCGAGGAGGGGGCTCGGCTAGTCACTGAACGAAATGCCCATGTAATGCGATCGGCCGGTTTATCATTCCGCCGCAACATGCGCTCTGCGAGGAACCGGGCTGACTCTACGAAGGTCTTGTTGTTTAAAAGAGTGAGCGCCTGCAGTGGGGTGGTGGTGAGGTCGTTGCGGACGGTGCAGATCTCGCGGGCGGCGGCGTTGAAGGTCATCATCGTGGGCGGCGGCAGTGTGCGGCGCCAATAGGTGTACATGCCGCGGCGGTAAAGCTTGTCGCCTTTGTCCTGTTTGTAGGCGGCGTTGGAGATGCTCTTCCAAATACCCGGCGGCATGTACGGCTTGACCGAAGGGCCGCCGATTTTCCCGACGATCAGGTCGCTGGTGAAAAGCGCCGTGTCGCGGATGGAATAAGGCGTGAGCCGCTTGCGCGGGCCACGAGCGTGCAGCCGGTTTTCCGGGTCGCGCTCGAGTCGGCGGGCACTGGATTGCCTATAGGTGGCGCTGGTGACGATGAGCTTGTGCATCGCTTTCACGTTCCAGTCACGGTGGATGAACTCGGTGGCCAGCCAGTCGAGCAGCGCCGGGTGGCTGGGGTGCTCGCCCTGTACCCCGAAATTCTCGCTCGTCTTCACCAGCCCCAAGCCGAAATGGTGCTGCCACATGCGGTTCACGGTGACACGTGCGGTGAGCGGGTGTTTTGGATCAATCAACCATCTTGCAAGGCCGATACGGTCGCCAGGCCATTTTTTATTCCAAGCACCAAGCACCGGCGGGGTGGCGGGGTGAAGTGTTTCCGATTTGTTGGGTTGATCGTATTGCCCGCGGTTGAGCACGTGAGTGGGGCGTGGCTTAGCCAACTCGTGCATTACCATCACGGTCTCGGGCGAACCGGGTTGCGGCCTTGGCACGGAGGTTTGAACGACCTTGATTTTCATCGGCTCCGGTACGACGAACTTGGCCTCGTCTCTGCTCAGGTTCGGCCAATTTTTTGGCACCGGAATGAACGGTGGACTGTTGCCGTTGTTCGGGCCAAGACCGGCTTCGTCGATGCCGTTGAAGAATGCAAACAGCCGGTAAAAATCTTTTTGCGCGATCGGGTCGTATTTGTGGTCGTGACAGCGCGCGCAGTTTAGCGTGAGGCCGAGGAACATCGTTCCCATTGTCTCCACACGGTCGGCGACGTACTCGACGATCCATTCGTCCGGGATCGAGCCACCCTCGGAGTTGATGCGGTGGTTGCGATTGTAGCCGGTGGCGACCTGAGTGAAAAAATTTCGATCCGGCAACAGGTCGCCGGCCATCTGCTCGGTTACAAACCGGTCGAACGGCATGTTGTCGTTGAACGC
>WTHH01000340.1 GCA_011523195.1 Verrucomicrobiales bacterium | reverse complement strand
CGCGTTTTCAGAATGGAGAAACTCGTAAAAGACATTCCCCGCGCGGACGTTCAGCGATAACTCGCCGGAGTTGAGCAACGCCGCCGCGCAGGCACAACGCACCTCCGGCTCTGGATCATTCAGAAACGGCTCAAGCACCCGGAACTCCCGGCCGCTGCAGTGGGCGCCGAGGCTGTTCACTACCTCCATCCGCAGCGCCGGTGAGTTGGCCAAGCCCACGGTGACCATGCGCTCATGGTCGGCCGCATGACCAAACTCAGCTAGATAACGCACCCCAGCCCGCTGCAGGATTTCGTCCGGTTTATCCAGCATCGCCCGAAACTCCGGGGCCCAGTCCGGCCGGTGCATACCGATGATTAGGTCCGCGAGGAAACCCGCCTCAACATCACTCGCATTGGCCAGCGACTCCCGCAGCTGCGATTCAAAACGCGAATCCATCAGCACACCTGCCTCGTCGTCAAAGTCAATCACCCGCGAATCCAGCATCCCCACGAGCGAGGCAAGGTACTGCCGGTAATTGAGCCATGCGACGATCAGCCAAACGACACCAACACCGATCACAACCGTGTTCAACCGCACAACCGAGTCAGCCTGCCAAAATGCCAGCGTCGCGGTGATCAACAGGCTCGACGCAGCGATCGTCGCAGGGCGGGCCAAGCCGTCGATCACGCTCTTCATCTGGCCGCGAGACTGTTTTTTCACCGCGAGAAACAGCATCTGCAGCCCCGCGTACTCAATCGTGAAAAAGATCACCTGACAGATGAACTTGCCGGCATACACCCCATCCTCCCCGGCAAACATCAGCGCGCAAACCGAGCAGATCACCAGCAGCACTGGCAACACCGTGATAGCCGTGATCACCCCACCTTTCGTTAACAAAGTGCGGACGATGAACAACTGTAGCGCCAACTGCGCAAGACTGCTGTAAGTGTAAAACTGGCCGAAAAACTGGTTGAGTTTTCCTTCGTGATCCTTGGCAACCTGAAACTTGAAATGAATATCAATGAGACAAATCACCATCGTCGAAAGCACCACCAGCGAGAGCATCAACAGCGCCTGCCGGTTCCCCAGCATCCCCCCCAACACACGGAACGTACTCGCCGCCTTGGCCGCCTGCGCCGGTTGCTTGGCCGGTTCCCCCTGGTCAAACAACGTCGTTCTGGACAGGCCGACCAGCACCACGACCATCAGCCCCGTTACCAGGCCAAGCGACAGCACATCCACCTGCCCACTGCGACTGGCAAGCGACACCATGTAGCCGGCGACGATACAGCCTACCGTCCCGGCCGCACCGATCAGCCCAAACCATTGTTTCGATTCTTTCGGGTTCAGCACCCCAACCGCCAACCCCCAAAACAACACCATCGGCGTGACCACCACCACGTCACAAACCATGTAGGTCAATACGGCAACCACCTTGCCACCGGCCAGGCCGATTGCCGCAACCACGCCGGTCAAAGCCACCGCCAGCGCTGTCAAAGCCAGCTTCAACGCGCCATAAACCTGGATTCTCGCGCAAAGATAAGTGGTGAACAGCGCTATCACACTGGACATCCCCGCCGCCGCCATGATCATCAGCGGAATGCTGCTCTTGTCGAAATTCTTGAGAAAAAGTGAATCCGCCGTGGCCCGAGCCATCAGCGAGCAGAGCGCCAGCAGAAAATAGATCCCACAGAGGATCCAAATCTTTCGTTCTGCCTTGAAGAGACTCATCGGGGGAGACTACCACACGCCGCTTGGCGAAGCGCTCAGATTGGGCGACGCGTGGCCTCTTGTACGCGGCCCCCGACAAAATAACCACCTAAATAACTACCTAAAATCAGAGCAGGATGACGCGAACGCCATCCTGCTCCATCTACGATTGGTTTTTAGGGGAACGGCCTTTCAACCTTTGCCTATAAAGGTCTTCAACTGGGTTTACAGTAATGAACGCGACCAACCCCTCCCTCGATTCCAAACCCTGTCAAATGCCAGAAAGCATTTTCAACCGCGCCCGAAAAAAGGATGTTCAGGAATAGAGATTCGTCCACTTGGCCAAGCGGGGGGCGATCGATCACCAGCAGCCTGGTTTACTCTGAAATCTTGTAGATCGCCTTTTCGGTTCTCAAGTAGAGGGCGTCGTCGCTCACGGCGGCGC
>WTHH01000458.1 GCA_011523195.1 Verrucomicrobiales bacterium | reverse complement strand
ATCTCAACCTAGTAAAAACCATTTCCATATTCAAAAACTTTCTAATTCTGACAGCCAAGTGGACAACTTCGTTCATTCTCTCTTGGCCAAGCGTAACAACTTATCCACAAGAGCCTCAATTGGCTTGACGCTACCACCGGTTTTGTTTGGGATGTCGCCCATGACTTTTCGCTTAGTCCTGCTCGCTTTGGTCGCCGTAATGGCTGGTGGCACCATTGGCTGCGTAAGCACTCCCGGAGGTAATAGAGTCGGAGTTCCCGGCGTTCGAGACAAAATCGTCAGCCGCTACGAGCGTCCGCTTGACCAGATACTTAATTCTGCCCGTGAAGTGCTGTCCCGGAATGGCACCGTCACCAATGACGATGTGGTAACCAACACACTGACTGCACGAATCGACAAGCGGACGGTATACGTCACCGTGAAGGAAGTGGAGCCACTCGTCACCGAGGTGACTGTTCAGGTTCGCACCTCACGCGGGACCGGGGACTTGACCGTAGCTTCGGAGATCGACAAGCAAATCGCGCTTGGCCTCGTTCTCCCGCAGAACTAACGGCTACATCAAACCAAGATCTTCCTCGCGCCGCTCAAGTTTGAGTGGCGCATTTTTTTTGTTCGCTGCACGAATCTCGATTGAAAGGTGCATGATTCGGCTTTGTGCCCTTGTCGCCCCAGCGCCTTCCGGGTTGATGTCGATCACACGCTGTAGTGTGGCCCGTGCCTCCTCGTGTGTCCCTCCGGTTTTTACCTGAATATCGGCTACCTTGTTTAGCCAGGCGACCTGCTGCTTCTCTGTCGCACCCGGCATACCAAGCAGGTATTCGTACTGCTGTATTGCGAGTACCGGTTCGTTGGCGTGGCTGACATAAAGAGCAGCCAACTCTTCTCGATTTGTGATCGAGTCTGGATGCTCCTCCACACGGTTGATGCACTGGGCGAAGGCCGTCTCGTTGATGAGAAATGTGTCCTCTTCGCTCGCCGTGGGAATATCCAGCGGCCCCTTGACTTGATCCTTTTCAGCTGACTCCGCTGCGAGTTGCTGATAAGTCTCATCTATGTCGGATGCCTCGCTCAAGGCTTCATCAAAAGAATCCATTGATGCGAGTCGTTGAGACACAAGCTGAGCCGCTTTCGATTCCGGATAGGTTTTTCGAATTACCTCCAGCGATCGCCGCGCCCCTTCCGGATCATCGAACAGATTCATCTGCCAATCAGCGAGCTTGTTGTATACAATTGGCAGATTGTACCTCAACCGCTCCTCATTGTTTAAAATCTCGTCGAGTGTCCCCCGGGCAGTTCCGAGATCGAGATAATCCTCAGCCTCAATGGACGCCTTCAGCATAAGGCCTTCAAAGTCGCCGGGATGTTTTTCGAGCAATAGGCCCACTTGCTCCAGTGCGCCTTCATAATCGCCTCGGTTTCTGGCCGTCATGGTCGGCCCGTAAGCAGGTTTTTCCCAATGCTCTTCAACACTCCCCTCCATCGCATTCGTGATGGGGGATGTGATTAAGTTTGAAATGTACGGCGCAAAAAAAATCGCCAGCAAAATGGATCCGGGTAAAACAACAACGAACAACAATCCGATAAGCGCGAAACCACCGCCTGCGTAGGCTGCCGCCATGAATATAAATGCAAAAACGATGTAGGAGACGACCCACTTAATGATCATCGTTTGCCCATCATAACGGGCACTGACGTTTAGTTTTTTTTTAATCGTGAACCAGGCTATGGCCGCGTAAAAAGGCGCAATTGCGATAAAGGTTAAAAGTATTTTTTCTACACTTACACCTTCACCAGTTGCCGCCAACAAATTCATCGTATCATTTCAAGTGAAGTCTCAGACGGCTTCGAGTGCGTTCCGCCACATCGCGCATCTCCATCTCATCCACCTGCCACTGCCCGTTTTTTTTAGTCAAGCCCTTGACTGAAAACCGCTTTCGCACTTTGCCGTCTGCGGAATAAAAATCGGCGGCAAGAATTCCGCCCGATTTGATGTCCACCCACGAAAGCACCCGCAACCCCCCCTCGGAATCAGAACGAGAACTCTCGAGCACATGGCAGGATCGGCTCTTGCGCCGTTGTTTCCGGATCGTCTTTTGTTTCGGCCAATGAAGAAACCCCAAGCCAAGATCCGACAGGGT
>WTHH01000493.1 GCA_011523195.1 Verrucomicrobiales bacterium | reverse complement strand
GACTTCACCCGCGAACAGATCGCCGGCGACCTGTTGCCCAACGCCACACTGCAGCAGAAGGTCGGTTCCTCATTCAACCGACTCAACATGAAGAGTACCGAGGGCGGGATTCAGGACGCCGAGTACCGAGTCAAGTACGCCGCCGACCGCGTGCGCACCACCTCCACTACCTGGCTCGGCTCCACGCTTGGTTGCGCCGAGTGTCACGACCACAAGTTTGATCCGTTCACAAGTCGTGACTTTTACCAGTTCGCAGCTTTCTTCGCAGACATCAAGCAGCTTGGCTACTATCCCGGCGCACAATCCCGCGGCTGGGGCGAGGTGCTGCGCGTGCCTGATGAAAACCAGGCGAAACGACTCGCACAACTCGAGTCGCAATTGGCCAGGGCCGGCGAGGGATTGAACGACGAGGCGAAAAAGAAAAATGAGCCTTACAAAAAGGCACTTGCCGAGCGTGACAATTTTCTCAAGTCGATTCCCACCGTGCTCGCCACGGTTTCCACCAAACCGCAGGAGACGCGTATTCTCCCACGCGGCAACTGGATGGATAAAACAGGCGACGTGGTGCAGCCAGATGTACCCGGTTTTCTCAAGATGGCACCGCTTGCCAAGAGCGCTCCGCGAATAGGTCTGGCAGAGTGGCTGGTGGATCGCGACAATCCGCTGACCGCCCGCGTGTTCGTCAACCGGCTCTGGAAACATTACTTTGGGCGCGGGTTATCCGGTGTGCTCGACGACGTTGGTTCTCAGGGCGAACCCCCGACGCATCCCGAGCTGCTCGACTGGTTGGCGGTGGAATTCATGGAGTCCGGCTGGAACATCAAGCACGTGGTTCGCCTGATCACCACGTCGAGCACCTACCAACAGTCATCGCAACACGCGGAACGACTCGCATCGCTCGACCCGTACAACCGGCTGGTCGCTCGGCAGGCCCGATTCCGGCTGGATGCCGAGTTGGTCCGCGACAACGCGCTCGCCGTCAGCGGGCTGCTTTTCCAGCAGATTGGCGGCCGCAGCGTCAAGCCGTACCAACCGGCCGGCTACTGGGCCAACCTGCATTTCCCTAAGCGCACCTACAAACATGACTCCGGTACCGCGCAGTATCGCCGGGGGCTGTACACGCACTGGCAACGGCAGTTCCTCCACCCTGCCCTGCTGGCGTTCGACGCCCCGGCCCGCGAGGAATGCACCGCCGAGCGGCCCCGCTCCAACACCCCGCTCGCCGCCCTCGTGATGCTCAACGACCCCAGTCAGGTCGAGGCCGCCCGCGCGCTGGCCGAGCGCACGCTGCGACAGGATTCCACTGGGTTGAAGGCCCAATTCAATGCGCTTGGCCAACAGGTTTTGTCCCGGCCATTCAACAACCGCGAGCAGATGCTTTTGGCCAAGCTGCTTCGAGAGCATATCGAAGATTTCGAGGCCAAGCCGGCCGAGGCCGACAAGTTGATCCGCACCGGGATCGCGCCGGTACCAGGCGACATCCCGCCGGTCGAGCTTGCGGCGTGGACCTCCGTCGCCCGCGCTGTGCTCAACCTGCACGAGACCATCACCCGCAACTGACCATGAAACTCGAACACCGAATTTCAAACGAATTGAACCGGCGCAGCTTCCTGGGTCAGGCCGGCATCGGCCTTGGCCTGACTGCGCTTGGTTCGCTGATGAATCCCGACGGCGGCTTGGCCAAGCCGACAGAGCAACAATGGACCGGCGTGATGAATCCCCCGCCCCTGCCGGTCAAGGCCAAGCGCGTGATCTTCCTGTGCATGGCCGGCGGCCCGTCGCACCTCGAGACGTTCGACAACAAACCGGAGTTAGCCAAGCTGCACGGCAAGCCGATGCCGGAATCGTTCACCAAAGGCCAGCAGATCGCGCAGCTTCAGGGGAAGGAACTCAAGGCGTTCGGACCGCAGCACGAGTTCAAGCGCTGGGGGCAGTCCGGCCAGGAGTTCACCCATATCTTTCCGCACCTCGGCAAAATCGCGGATGAGATTGCGATCATTCGTTCGATGCAGACCGAGCAGATCAACCACGACCCGGCGCACACGTTCATGAACACCGGCTCGATCATCTCCGGCCGACCCTCTATGGGCTCGTGGATCAACTACGGTCTCGGGAGCGAAAACAACGACCTGCCTGGC
>WTHH01000215.1 GCA_011523195.1 Verrucomicrobiales bacterium | reverse complement strand
TGATGGGGCTGACCGTCAGTTGTGCGCGGTGCCACGACCACAAATACGACCCGGTACCCACCGCAGACTATTACTCGCTGTACGGCGTGTTTGCCAGCAGCCACGAGCCGAAGGATAAACCGTTCATCAGTGACTCGATCGATCCCGTTCAGCGTGCGTCGTTTGAAAAAGAGCGCAAACGCCGCGAAGACAGCCTGAAGAATTACGAAAAGGAACAGTACGCGCGCATCCGCAAACAGGTGAAGCGCCAGACCGGCGACTACATTTGGGCGGCGCATCGAGCGGCCGGTGTCGAGGCAGGCAAGATCGACGAACTCGCACGCAAATCCAAGCTCGACCCGGATGTGACCCGGCGCTGGATGAGCCACTTGGCCAAGCGCCGCGAGTCGGCCGACCCGGTGTTCGCCGTCTGGTTCGCCCTGGCCAAGCTGGATGAAAAATCGTTCGCCACAGAGGCCAAGCGCGTACTTGCGGAGGAGCGCCTGGCCAAGGCATCCGAGGCGGTGCGGCAGACGCTTGGTCAGGCGGAGACGCTTGAGGCTGCGGCCAAGGCGCTTGGCAAACTTTGTTTCGAGGCTGACGAAAAACAGCCAATGCTGCGGGAGGTGGTCTACTCCGACGCGTCACCGGCCAAGCTTTCCGACGGGGATGTGTGGCGAATCATGGAGGTCGCCGGCAAGGAGGGCATCCGCTCGCGCCGCCGCCGGTTCGACGAGGTCGAGGGAGAGCATCCCGGCGCGCCCAACCGCGCGATGGTGCTGCTCGACAAGTCGTCCCCCGGCGATGCCCATGTTTTCCTTCGTGGCAATCCCGGATCGCGTGGGGCGAAGGTGCCGCGTCGTTTTTTACAGGTGCTCTCCCGTGGCGAACGCAAGCCGTTTGCCGATGGCAGCGGACGGTTGGAGATGGCACGGGCCATCGCTTCGCCGGACAATCCGCTGACCGCACGAGTCATGGTCAACCGGATTTGGCTGCAGTTGTTCGGACAGGGGTTGGTGAAAACACCGAGCGACTTCGGCGTCCGTGCCGAGCTGCCGTCACACCCGAAACTACTCGATCACCTGGCTGCGGAATTTGTCGCGAATGGCTGGTCTATGAAGCAGCTCATCCGCTCCATTGTGCTGTCGACCACCTACCAACAGGGCGAGACCGCTCACGCGGAGTACGCCGAGCGAGATCCGTCGAACCGGTTGCTGTGGCAGATGAACCGTCGCCGACTCGACCTTGAGTCGATGCGGGACTCTGTGCTGGCGGTCGCCCGAAACCTCGATTTGAAGCAGGGCGGTCGCTCGGAAAAGATCGAGAACAAATCCAACGCCAACCGCCGGACGATCTACGGCTTTATCGACCGTCAAAACCTGCCGAGCCTGTTTCGGACATTTGACTTCGCCGGGCCGGACACGACCTGCGGCCGCCGCTTCACCACGACGATTCCGCAGCAGCCGTTGTATCTGCTGAACAGCCCGTTCATCGAGGCGCAGGCCAAGCGGCTGGTGGAGTCGGTGCAGGCGCTAAAGGGGGAGGAACGAATCCGGGCGATGTTCCGCCAAGCCTATCAGCGCGATCCGAAGGATTGGGAGCTGGATTCAGCTGAACTTTTCATCGACCAATTCGTCCCGTATGCGGCCGCCTGGGATCGCCTCGCCCAGGCGTTGCTGGTCTCCAACGAAATGATGTTCATAGACTGATCGACCATGAAGAAAGTGGCGCGCACTGAGATTCCGCGAAAGGCAATCTACCGGTTGTCGGTCTACTCGCGTTGCCTGAATCGACTGAAAAACAACGGTATCCACACCGTCTCAAGTGAAGTTTTGGCCAAGGCCGCCGGGGTGAAATCGACGCAACTGCGGAAGGATCTGACCTACTTCGGCCAGTTCGGCACGCGCGGCCTTGGCTACGATGTGAAGCAGTTGATCGAGATGATCTCGGAGTTACTCGGGACAAAGAGCCTGCAGCCGGTGGTCATCGTCGGCGTGGGCAACCTTGGGCGCGCGCTGTTGAGCTATCGCGGCTTTGAGCGAGAGGGGTTTGAGATTGTCGGAGCGTTTGACGCGAAGCCAAGCCAATACCTGACCGCAGAGACACCGATGGAGGTGCAGCCGATGAACGAATTGGAGGACGTCATCAACAAGCATGTCGTCAAGATGGCAGTGCTCTGTGTGCCGCCGACCGCCGCGCAGGAGGTGGCCAACCAGTTGATTGGGCTGGGCGTGGTGGCAGTGTTAAACTTCGCGCCCATCGTGCTTTCCGTCCCGGACGAGATCACCGTGAACAACGTAAACCTCGCGATGGAACTGGAAAACCTGAGCTACTTCATCAACGAGTAGCGCTTGGCCAATCGCTACTCGCTGGATTTCTTTTCGGACTCGCAGGCTCGCCCCTCCAATTCGCTTGGCCAAGCGCTTGGCTAGGGGGACGAGCCTGCGAGATCCTTAGTGTGACTTAACCGAACGGCTCAGTTTTCGTCCGTTTTTTTCTCCTGCGGTTTGGGGACGCGGAGGTTGATGTGCAGGTCGCGCAGCTGCTTGGCCTCGGCGGAGCCGGGGGAGTCGCTCATTAGGTCGGTGCCTTTGGCGGTCTTCGGGAAGGCGATCACTTCGCGGATGCTCTCGGAGTTGCAAAGCATGGCGATGAGCCGGTCGAAGCCAAGCGCGATACCGCCGTGCGGTGGGGCGCCGTAGCGGAACGCCTCGAGCATGTAGCCGAATCGTTCCTGCGCCACGTCGGGCGGAATCAGTAGTACCTCCTCGAAGATGGTCTTCTGCACGTCGCGGTTGTGAATACGAATGGAGCCGCCGCCGAGTTCGACGCCGTTGACGACGATGTCGTAGTGCTGTCCGCGGACGGCCTTCGGGTCGCTGGTGAGTTTCGGGACGTCCTCCTTGACAGGTGAGGTGAACGGGTGATGGCCGGAGTACCAGCGGTTCATCTCCTTGTCGAACATCAGCAACGGGAAGTCGACCACCCAGAGGAAATTGAACTGGTCGGTCGGGATGGTCATCTTGCCCATCTCGGAAAGTTTCTCGGCGCAGTAGAGGCGGATTTTGCCGAGGATTTCGCAGGCGTTGAGCCATTCGTCGGCGGCGAACAGGATGAGATCGCCCTCCTCGATGCCCATTTTTTTCTGCAGGGCAGCCTTCTCGGCGTCACTGAAAAATTTGACGATCGGCGATTTCCACTCGCCGTTTTCGACCTTGATGTAGGCCAGACCCTTGGCACCGAAGCCCTTGGCATAGTCGGTCATGGTTTCCATCTGGCCCTGGGTGACACAGGCGAAGCCCTTGGCGTTGAGCACCTTGACCACGCCGCCCTTGGACACCACGCCGCTGAAGACCTTGAATTCGCTCGAGGCAAAGTCGTCGGTCATGTCGACGATCTCCATGTCGAACCGCGTGTCCGGCTTGTCGATGCCCCAACGGTTCATCACTTCCTCGAACGGGATGCGCGGGAACGGGGTCGGGACGTCGATGTCGAGCGCGGTTTTCCAGACGCGCTTCAGCAGGCCCTCGATCAGGTTGTAAATATCCTCCCGCTCGATGAACGACATCTCAATGTCGACCTGTGTGAATTCAGGCTGGCGATCGGCCCGCAAATCCTCGTCGCGATAACAGCGGGCGAGCTGAAAGTATTTGTCCACCCCGGCGCACATGAGGATCTGCTTGTACTGCTGCGGCGACTGGGGCAGGGCATAAAACTGGCCGGCGTGGATTCGGCTGGGGACGAGGAATTCCCGCGCGCCCTCCGGCGTGCTCTTGAACAGGGTCGGCGTCTCGATTTCGAGGAAGCCCTGTTCCTCCATGAACACCCGCGTGGCGGTGGCGACCCTGCTGCGCAGACGCATGTTGTGGATCATCTCCGGTCGACGCAGATCGAGGTAGCGATGCTTGAGGCGCAACTCCTCGTTCACCTTGGCCGCGACCTCGGGGTCGTCGATGGTGAACGGCAGCACGTCGGCGTGGTTGAGCACTTCCAGTTTGTCGGCCAACACCTCGACCAGGCCTGTGTCGATCTTTTCGTTCTTTGTGCCATCCGGGCGTAAGCGCACCTTGCCGGTGACGCTGATGACGCTCTCGCTGTGGAGCCGGGAGGCAGTCTCGAACAGGTCGGCCGGGAGATCGCTGGGATCAAATACCGCCTGCGTGCGGCCCTCGCGATCGCGGACGTCGATGAACACCACCCCGCCAAGGTCGCGGTTGGAGTGTACCCAGCCATTGAGGGTAACGATCTGGCCGACGTGTTCTTCCCGTAATTCGTTGCAGTGATGCGTGCGCTTCATTCGCTGAAAAAATGCCCTTTTTTCCAAAAGGGCGGCGGATGTTGCCGGGAAAAAGCCCGGTTTTCAAAGTTTATTTGTCGAAATCAGAGGTTCAGCAGCTCGCGCTGCCAGGGGAGAATCCGGTCCCGTTCCTCCCCGTCCTCGAGCGACAGCTTGACGAGCGTGGAACGGCTGGCGATGAGCGTGGGGTCGATTTTCAATTCCTCAGCCTGTTTGTCTCGCAACACCTTGAGTGATTCGTAAAACCGTTTTTCGCGGGCATTGATTCGCCGACGAACAACCCGCGGTGTGTCGGGATACTCGTTTGCGTCCAGTTCCATCGCCTTGCCGACGGCCTCCCGGAGAGAGTTGAAGCGGCGGTTGGACAGCTTGTGCGGCCATGTGGTTTTTTCGTCCCGCGAGATGACGGTTTCCGCTAGGGCCACCAGATCCTCGTGGCGGACGATGAAGTAGGGTGGCTTGTTCGCCTCGACGGCTTCGCGTTCGCGCCAATGCCAAACCTCACGCAGGATGGCCAGGCTGCGCCGGTTGAGCTTGCTCGAGCCCTTCAGTCGCCAGGCCTGGTCGAGATCCAGTTCGCGGTCGGAGGCATGCTCCTGTATCAGGCGTTCGCAAATCTGCTCATGCCATGCCAGACGGCCCTTGGCCTGCAGGTCGTCGCGCAGCCGATCCGCTAGGCTGCGCAAGTGGCGGCTGTCGTTCAGCGCGTAGTTCAACATCTTCTCGGTCAACGGCCGGCGCGTCCAGTTGGCCTTTTGCGATCCCTTGTCGAGTGTAATGCCGAGCAGCTTGGAGAGCAGGTCGTTCAGGCCGAATGCCGTGAAGCCAAGCAGCCGCGCCGCCCACATCGTGTCGAAGATCGTTGTTGGCACGAACCGGGCCGCGGCGAACATCAACCGCAGGTCGTTGTCGGAGCCGTGCATGAGCAATTCCTTCCCCTTGAGCGCCTTGAACAGCGGCGCGACTTCCAGCGAGGCGAGGGGGTCGATCAGCACATCCGTGCCGGAAAGGCTGATCTGCAACAGGCACAATTTTTCCGGATACGAGTGCAGGCTGTCGGCTTCCGTGTCGAGGCCGATCCAGTCCGTTTTTCGTAATGCGGGTAAAAACTCCTTGAGCTGATCTTGGGTATCAATCAAGCGCCGGGATTGTGTCACCGGAAAACAGATTGCCAAGGCCAAATCGAATTGAGCACGGCTTGACGCCGGGATGGGAAACGTTTTTTCTTTGTCGCCCTGATGAAAGTCGAGATGACCAATCTCCCCAGCCAATTCACCGGTATTGCGCTGAAAAACCCTGAAAAACCGTCTGTTTTCTGGGGCGAAACGACCTATTCCTTCGGCCAGGCGCACGGCTTGGCCAAGCGCTTGGCCAAGCGGCTCCGCGAGGAGCACGGCCTACAGCCCGGCGACCGCGTGGGGCTGTGGCTGAAGAACTGTCCCGAGTTCATTTTTGCCCTGTTCGGCATCATGCTGGCCGAGGGCGTGGTGGTGTCGATTAACAGTTTCCTGACCCCGGACGAGGTCGGTTTCATTCTGGGAGACTGCGAGGCCAAGGTGTTGATCAGCGAGGCCTCGATGGCCGAAGGCACGGCGAAGCTTCGCGAACGACTTCCGCAGCTCGACGTGATCGAGGTGGAGTCTCTTGGCCAAGCGGAACCGGAAGTGCCGAACGATTATTTTGCGCTTGGCCAAGCGCCGGATGATCTGGCGCTGATCATTTACACCTCCGGCACCACCGGCAAACCCAAGGGCGCGATGCTCAGTCACCAAAACCTGATGTGCAACGTGGCCGCAGTGATGGAGGCGGTGGACATCAGGCCGGACGATCGTATGGCTGTGCTGCTGCCGATGTTTCACAGTTTCACCATGACCGTAGGGTTGCTGCTGCCGATGACTCAGGGAGTGTCCATCATCGCCATCAAGTCACTTCATCCACCGAAAAATATTATCGCCGAGATCATGCAACACGGGGCGACCGTCATGCCCGCAATCCCGCAGCTTTATCGGGCGCTGGTAAACGTTGACCTGCCGGCCGACCTGCCGCTGCGCGTCTGCCTGAGCGGTGCAGCGCCGTTGCCGGTCGAGGTGCTGAATGCGTTCCGGGAGCGGGTCGGGATACCGTTGCTCGAGGGATACGGCCTGAGCGAAACGAGCCCTGTCGCCTGCACGAACCCGCTCCATGGCACACAGAAAGCCGGGTCCGTGGGTGTGCCGATACGCGGGGTGGAGTTTCAAATCCGGAACGATGCAGGAGACGTGTTGCCGGTGGGCGAGCCGGGCGAAATCTGCATCAAGGGCCACAACATCATGATGGGTTACTGGAACAATCCGGAAGCCACCGAGGCCTCGATCAAGGATGGATGGCTGCTGACCGGCGACATCGGCCGGCTCGACGAGGACGGGTACATTTACATCACCGACCGGAAGAAAGACATGCTGCTCGTCAACGGCATCAACGTCTACCCGAGGGAAGTGGAGGAGGTGATCTACCAGTTCGACGGCATCAAGGAAGCCGCCGTCGTCGGGGTGAGCGACCCGCGCAAGGGCGAAATGGTCGTGGCCTGCGTGGCCCCGGTTGAGGGAAGAGAACTCGACGAAACCGCGCTGTTGGCCTTGCTAAAAACCAAGCTGGCTGCCTACAAACTTCCCCGAAAAGTAATGAAAATGGAGGCACTACCCCGCAACGCCACCGGCAAAATACTAAAAACCAACCTTCGAGAAATCGCCGCAGAGAGGCTCCCGCACTAGGCTGAACTACTCTTGGATTGCGCTTGGCCAAGCGCTTGGTTTTCTGTGAGGTTTTGTTCTTTTTCCAGTGCCTCGAATTTTCTTGCGACGATTTTGACGCAGTAAAACCAAAGGACAACAATGATGCAGGTGAACACTCCGAGCAATTGCAGGCTAAGCAGGCTGGTCTCGAGATGACCGGCCTCGTTTTGTTTGTTCAGAAACATCGGGACCAGAAACGCAATCAACAGGGCGGCGACTTTGCCGGCGCGCTGGACGAATACCTCGACGAATGCCCGTGCCACGTATTTCTCCTGGCGCGACAGCGGATTGTAGAGCGTCTCGCGGCCGGTCTGGTTGACGGAGTAGGCGAAAGTGCTGTCGGCGATTTTCAGCAGGCTGCCGGCGATGAGGATCGGGGCGATGATGAAGAAGAGTGAGCTCAGTGCGATCGAGAGTGGCAGTATGAGCAGTAACCAGTGGATGCGGTAATTGGGGAACTTGGCGGCAAAGATGCTGAACCCAAGCTGGATGACGAGGGCGGCGATGTTCCCGATGGCGTAGACGGTGCCGAAGTGGCTGCCAAGGTTGCCCTTGTCCACGAACCGCTCGGTCATTGCGGTGAACTGAAAGTCAAGCACCTCGGAGGTGATTTCGTAAAATCCAACAATACCGGCGATGGCGATGAGGTACCGGGACTTGAATACCAGCGACAGACCCTCGATGGCGGCGTTGAATTTTTTCTTAGGCACCTCATCCGGTGCGGGATCGGGCTCGTTGTGCGGAATGGTCTTGGCCATCCATCCGGCGAGCGCAGCCAGTATGCAGATGACAATCCCGATGCCGATGATCAAGTGCAGCCATTGTTGATTGGTCATCTCCTTGATCCATCCACGAAAATAGGTGCTACCAATCGCACCACCCGAAACCGCGCCCAGTACGATGAAACCGTAGAGTCGCTTGGCGTTCTTGAGGTCCACGGTGTCGTGCAGGAAGGAGAAAAAAGCAGCCAGCATCAGGCTGATGTACAGGTCGCCGAACCAGTAAAACAGCCAGACGGTCAGTTCGCTGGGATTGTTTATCTGCACGGCGAAGTAGACGGTCATGGCGATGACAAGGCCCATGCAGGTGTAGGTTAGCACCTGTCGCTTGACCAAGCGCGTGACCAGCGTGAGGAACAAGACGATCAGGAACGCGATGATTAGGTTCATGCCCTTGGCCAAGAGCTCGGCGCTGCTGCCGAGCATTTCTATCGAGCTCAACTGAAGAATAAACACAGGGGCGACCTTACCCAGAACCAAATCTAAAAAATTTAGAAGTAACTCCGGCAGTTTGAAAGTTGATTCGCCGTCGTACTGCCCTATGA
>WTHH01000309.1 GCA_011523195.1 Verrucomicrobiales bacterium | reverse complement strand
CCCCCGGACAGTTCAATCACGTTGCCATGCCGAGGGTTACCACTTGACTGAGTGTATCGCGCTTGGGCGCCTTTACCTCGGCCAAGCCGCAAAAAATGGCGGCTGTGGGCGGTCAAATTGTCCGCGCATCTGCTGGCACCTTGGATTATCATGCCGAACGTTCTTGTTATCCCTCCGTGTGAACCGTAAGGCCCTGTGAACCTACTGCTTATTCAACCGATAGCGCGCCCGAAACTGCTGGTGATAGCGGTTGCGGCTGCGCTCAGTTCAGCGCCGCTCAGCGCCGAAGGTCTGTTCGAAGAAACCGTGATTGCGGACATGGACTGGCAGCCGATGCGGGTCATCCCACTGGAAGAGCAGGATCGGGCGTGTCGCCAGTGCGGTGGTCGCTTTGCCGATCCACTCGCCGGCCTTGACCTCAGCCAGTCTCCCACTGAAGCCGATCTAGAGGTCTCTGCGGACGATACCGAGGTGACAAAGGGAGAGCTGCTGTTCGAGGGCAACGTCTCGCTGAAACAGGGTTATCGGCAGGTCACTGCGGATCAGGTGACCGCGGACCGGGCTGGAGAAACGGCTACCGCCACTGGTAATGTTATTTTCCGAGAACCCGGCATTTTGATTCGCGGATCCCGCATTGACTACGACAGCCAATCCGAGGAAGCGATCGTGACCGACGCGCGTTACGTCATTCACGATCGGCGAATGGTCGGCTCAGCGGTTCAGCTCAAGCGACTGGGAAACGGCGGAATCGCAATTGACGACGGTCGCATGACGTACTGCAGCCCCGAGGACCCCGAATGGGTACTGTACGCGGACGAGCTTGAAATCGACCCAGTGAGCGGCGATGCGCAGGCCTGGGGTGCCAAGCTCAAGGTAGCTGACGTGCCGGTGATGTACCTGCCCTGGATCCGCTTCCCGGTTGATTCCCGCCGCAAAACCGGCGTGCTGTTTCCCGATATGGGCAGTGATACGCGGGGCGGCGTTGATATTACGGCACCGATCTACCTCAACCTGGCACCCAACTACGACCTACTCTACCGCCCTCGGTACATTCAGGAGCGCGGCCTCCTCCATCAAGGAAAATTCCGCTGGCTGAGCGAAAACATGGGCTACTGGGAGCTCGACGGTGGCTGGATTGGTGACGATAGCAAGTATGAAGACAAGTTCCCGCTGGACGATGGTTCAAGATGGCTGGTTGGCGCACAGCACAAAGGTCAATATGGGGAAAACTGGTACACACGTGTCGACTTTACGCGCGTGAGCGATACCGAATATCTCCGCGACCTCAATAACAGCAACCTCAGTGCTCAACGAGAAACCGCTTTGCAACAGCTGGCAAGGCTAGGCTGGGTCAATGATCAATGGCAGATCACGCTAGACTTCGAGCAGTTTCAATCCATTGCTGAAGACATCGCCGAGGACTACCGCAAACTCCCGCAGATGACAGCGCGCTGGGTGGGCAATCGGGAGTGGGCGGGTCTGACTCCTATCTTCCTGAGCGAGATGTCGTATTTTGATAGCGACAGGGAGCGTGTTACCGGCCAACGCCTGTATAACGAGTTCGGGCTGACCAAGCGCATGAATTGGGCCGCGGGGTTTTTACAGCCAACCATGAAGTATCGATCCGTGGCTTATGAACTTGACCGGCCTTTTACAGGCATCGAAAACTCGCCCAACGCGGGTTCCCTGATGGCGAGCCTTGATGGAGGCTTGATACTCGAACGGCAGACCAACTTGTTTGGCCAGTCCATGACCCAAACGTTGGAACCTCGGCTTTACTATCTTTATAGCCAATATGAAGAGCAGATTTTTCAGCCCGATTTTGACACTGCCGAGCTGACCTTTAGCTACGGACAGCTTTTTCGCGATACGCGCTTCTCCGGCAACGACCGGCTTGATGATGCAAATCAACTCTCGGTTGGCGTGACGAGTCGGTACTTCGATAACGAAACCGGCGAAGAGAAGCTGAGTGCCAGTCTGGGCCAAATCTATTACTTTCGCGACCGAGAAGTTCGCCTAAACGCCTTTGATCCGGTGCTCGCGGAAAACACGTCGCCGTTGGCAGGGGAATTCTCCTGGTCGCCCAACCCGCAATGGCAATTGCGGGCCAGCGCGCTATACGACATCAACGACAATACTTTTGAT
>WTHH01000251.1 GCA_011523195.1 Verrucomicrobiales bacterium | reverse complement strand
TGATTGATCCGGGCGAACTGCGCCTGCTCTCAGGTATCCCGCAGGAAATCACCCAGCTTCTCGACCACGATCCCATCGGCGGCTTGGGCGCGTAACGCCCGATGCCGAGGTTCATTTCCATTCTCCTGCTTGTCGCCATTGTAGGCTTTAGCCACGCAGCCGAGCCGTTTGAAGGTTTTTTGCAGAAACACTGCATTGCCTGTCATGGCCCCAAAAAAACCAAGGGTGATTTGCGGTTGGATCAGTTGTCGCGCGACTTCAAATCCGGCGTGGACGGTCAGGTCTGGGCCGAGGTCGTGGAGAAAATCAATGCCGGCGAAATGCCGCCGGAGGATGAAGCACAACCGACCGCTGATGAAATCGGCAAGGTCATTGCCCAGTTGGACGTACGCATCCGAGAAGGCCGTGCTGCGCGCATGGCCGCTCGCCCAGCGGTAGCGCATTACCGGCTCAGCCGACAGGAATACCAGAACACTGTCTATGATCTACTCGGCGTGCGCTATGATCCAGCCAAGCCGGGTGAGTTGAACGAAGATACACTCTGGCACGGCTATGAGCGCATTGGTTCGCAGCTTTCCCTTTCGTCCTCGCACATGGACCGCTACTACCGCGCAGCAGAAATTGTGCTGGACCGCGCCTTTCCCGCCACTGTGGCCGAGACCCGTAAGGTTCGTAAGACAGCCGCAGAGTTACGCTATGGCGGCGGGGAGAAACAACAGGAAGCCCTGGACCGGTTAGGCATCAAGCGGCCCCTGCGTTACCTGCTCTTTCCTGGGCGGGTGCAACCCGCCTTGTCTGGCAATTGGCTGGGACAAACCGGACCGGAACACAGCGGTCTCTACAAACTTCGACTGCAAGCCAGCGGCATCCGCCCGCTCGGTGGTCAGCTGGCGCACCTGAGCATTGGCAAACGCACCAGCGAGGAGACCGTGGACGGTCTACTCGAATTGGACATCACCGCGCCGGAAGACAAGCCGCAGGTGTATGAACTCGAGGTGTTTCTGGAGATGCCAACGCAACTGCATTTCGCCGTGGTGGCCACGGACGTGATCGACCGCCGCGGCGGCGCAGCCTTTCGCAACGCCATCGCCAGCCGCAATGCCTACATCTTTACGCATAGCAGCGAGACCCTGCTTCTGAACCCCAACGCGCCACAGATGTTTGACGACAAGGGCAACGGCATTTTCTCCACGGTGATTCTGGACTGGGTGGAATGGGAAGGCCCGCTGGTGACCGACACGGAGAAATCCCGCCGCCACGGCGTGTTGCCACCGGAGGATGCCTCGGCCGATGTCGTCGCCGAACACCTGCAACGCTTTGCCGAACGCGCCTGGCGCCGAGCCGTTCAACTGGAGGAGCTGAAGAATTACCTGGGCTCCTACCACGCGGCCATACAGGACGGCGAAAAACCGGCCACCGCCTATCGCATCGCCTTGCAGGGTGTGTTGACGTCGCGCCATTTCATTTACCTCGTGGAAGGCGATCCCCAACCCCGTGAGCGCCTCACGGATCAGGAACTGGCTTCGCGGCTTTCATATTTCCTCTGGAGTTCCATGCCGGATGACGCGCTGTTCACCACCGCCAAGGATGGTGCCCTAAAGGGCGACAACCTGAAACAGACGGTGAACCGGATGCTGGCGGATGACCGGATCAACCGTTTCATTGATGACTTCTCGCGCCAATGGCTGCAGCTGCATCGCGTGGGCATGTTTCCGCCGGACAAGAAACTCTACCCCGGCTATGATGATTGGCTCGAGATCAGCATGCGCAATGAGCCGGTCGAGTATTTCCGCGAACTGCTCACCAAGAACCTCGCCATCGAGAGCCTGCTCGATTCGAACTGGACGATGGCCAACGCCCGGCTCTGCGATTTTTACGGTCTGCCCGAGCCGAAAGCCGGTGGTTTCCAGCGCGTGGCACTCAAACCCGAGGATCACCGGGGCGGTTTGCTGACGATGGGCGCCGTGCTCGGCCTCACTTCAGACGGCACCCGCCATCGCCCGGTGCATCGCGGTGTTTGGATCAGCGAAACAATCTTCAACAAAACCCCACCACCGCCACCGGCCAATGTCGATCCCATCGAGCCCGTGCCACCCACCGGCAACAAGATCACCATCCGTCAGCGCATTGAGGCGCACGCCCAGAACGC
>WTHH01000026.1 GCA_011523195.1 Verrucomicrobiales bacterium | reverse complement strand
CATGAAAGGCGTAGTACGGTGCGCCGAGTTTTTCCATGAACTCGAACGCAACCTTGACTCGCTTTTGAGCGTTCTTGACCGACTCGGTGCCGTCGTCCCACGGGCGCAGCGCGGTGCCCACGCCGAACGGGTCGGAGAGGGCGTTCCGGAAAGTGTGCCAGTAGACGACGGAGAACCGGAGGTGATCCTTCATGGTCTTGCCCTCGACGATTTCGTCCTCGTTGTACCACTTAAAGGCCAGCGGATTTTTGCTGTCCGGACCTTCGTAACGGATTTTCTTTATCTTCGGAAAATAGGCCATTTTTTGAACCTGTTAAAAATCTGGGTCGCGTGTGCGGCGGGATTGCTAAAGGGAAAAACAGCAAATGACAACCCAAAACCGGCGTTTTGGCGTTGTCATTGGCCAAGCGCTTGGCTTTGACTGTGCGGATGCGCTTTTCTCGACTGATCTTCAGTCTGCTCGCAGCCGTGTCGCTGCCCGGCTTGGCCAAGGCAGCCGAACCGGCCAAGCGGCCCAACTTTGTCTTCATCCTATCCGAGGACAACTCAGTGCATTACCTCCGCTTGTACGGCAACAAGCTGGGTATCACGCCCAACATCGAGCGCTTGGCCGCCGAGGGACTGACGTTCAACCACGCTTTCTCCGCCGCGCCGGTCTGCTCGGTCGCGCGCACCACGCTGGCCACGGCGATGCACGCGCCGCGTGTCGGCTTCCAGTACCACCGCAAATCCGCGCTGGCCACCCTACCCCCCGGCGTGAAGCCGTGGTCACAGGTGCTGCGCGAACACGGTTACTACGCCACCAACAACGCGAAGACGGACTACAATTTCAAGGTCGACATGAAGCAGGCTTGGGACATGTCCTCCAACAAGGCCACGTGGCGCAAGCGGCCAAACAAGGCCATGCCGTTTTTCCACATGCAATCGTTCGCCGACTCGCACGAGAGCCGGCTGCACTTTCCGCTGAAACAAATGGAGACACCGACCAAGACATCGCCCGATGACGTCGTGCTGCAGCCGTACTTACCCGACACACCGATCATGCGCTACACCAAGGCGCGGTACTACGACCGGATGGGCATCATCGACGGCCGCGTCGGGCGTATCGTCAGCCAGCTCAAGGAGGACGGCCTGCTGGAGAACACGTTCGTTTTTTACTTTGGCGACCACGGCGGTGTGATGCCACGCAGCAAAGGCTACGCCTACGAGAGCGGAATGCACGTGCCGCTCGTCGTGCGCATCCCGGAAAACTTCAAGCACCTCGTCGACCACAAGCGCGGCGCACGCACCGATGGCTTCGTGAGCTTCATTGACTTCGGGCCGACGGTGCTCAACCTCGCCGGCATCGCGCCGCACAAGGAACTCGACGGCCGGGCGTTCCTCGGCGAAGGCACGTCAGCTGTCGACTTGGCCACGCGCGACGAGGTCTTCGGTCATGCCGATCGGTTCGACGAAAAATTCGACATGGTGCGTACCTACCGCAAGAGCAGTTGGAAATACATTCGCAACTATCAGGCCTACTACGCCGACGGCCTGCAAAACAACTACCGTTACCGGCAGCTCGCCTATGACAATTGGCGCGATCTTTATCGGGTCGACCGGCTCAACCCGGTGCAGCGACAGTTCTTCGAGCGCCGACCGGTCGAGCAGTTGTTCAACCTCGCCACCGACCCGCACGAGGTCAACAACCTCGCCGCCGACCCGGCCCAGGCCAAGCGCCTGGCCGACATGCGCCGACTGTTGCGCGACAAAATGACGTCAATCAACGACCTGAGTTTTTACCCCGAGAATCGGATGGTCACCGCCGCACTCGAGGACGGCGTGGCGTTCGGGCGAAAAAATGCGAAGCAAGTCAGCCGCCTCTCCGATCTGGCCGACCTCGCCCTGCAGCCCTTCGGCGAGGTGCAGGCAGCGCTTGGCCAAGCGCTGAAATCCAAGGGCGTCCTCCGCCGCTACTGGGCGCTCAAGGTCTGCGCTAACTTCGGTGACGAGGCCAAGCCCTTGGCCAAGGTCGCCGAGCCGCTGTTGAATGATAAAAACCTGATGGTGCGCGTGCGCGCCGCCGAGTTTCTCGGAAGCATCAAGGCAGTCGACCCCATGCCGACACTTTACGGCGTCGTGAACACCGCCGAGACCGAGCAGGCGCTGATGATCGCCTTCAACACTATCGTCTTCCTGCGCGACCAAATCGGCCACGAGTACGATCCGTCGAAGGTAAAACTGAAATTTAACAAGGGCGAAGTCTACCGCCGCGTGCAATACCTCGCCGGCACCGAACCAAACACGAATTATTAATTTTAATCATGAAAACGACTAGCAAACTAAACTCAAAAATCGCCGGTCTTTTGGCTGGCTTGGCGTTGTTATCCCCGGCTTTGGCTGTGGGCGCGGAGGCGAACTGGCCGAACTGGCGCGGCGCTGCCGAAAACGGATCAACCTCAGCCGGCAGTTACGTCGCAGCGTTTGATAACGAGAAAAACGTGAAGTGGAAAACCGCGCTGCCAGCCAAGGGCTGCTCGACACCAATCGTCTGGAAGGACCAGATCATCATCACCAGCCCGAGCGACGGCAACGACACGCTGATGGCGTTCGGCTGGGACGGCAAAAAGCGGTGGCAAACTACGGTCGGCAGCGGACGCGCCGGCAAACACCGCAACGGCTCCGGAAGCAACCCCTCCGCGATCACTGACGGCAAACTGTTGTTTGCCTATTTCAAGAGCGGCAACCTCGCCGGCTTCACGCTGGATGGTAAGTTGCTCTGGAAAACCAACCTGCAGGACCGGTTCGCGCGCGACACGCTGTACTGGGACATCGGCACCTCGCCAGTGTTGACCGCCAAACACGTCGTGCTCGCCGTGATGCACTCAGGTGAGTCGTACCTCGCGGCGTTCGACAAACGCACCGGTGAACTGGCGTGGAAGGAATCGCGCAACTACAAGACACCGGTCGAGTGCGACCACAGCTACGCCACGCCGCACGTCGTTCAGTATCAGGGACGCGAAGCGATCGTCGTCTGGGGCGCAGAGCGGTTGACTATTCACGACGCCTCCAACGGCAAACTATTCTGGACCTGCGAAGGCTTCAACCCGGACAAGCGCGGCAATTGGGTGCAGGTCGCCTCGTCGGTAATCGCCGGCAACATGGCGATCATCCCGTACGGCCGCGGCAAACACATCGCCGGCGTTGAACTGAGCGGCGACGGCAACGTCACGGATTCCAATCGCAAATGGACGCTCACCGGCACCGGCTCGTTCGTGCCAACGCCTGCTATTCATGACGGCAAAGTCTTCGTACTCGGCGACCGCGGACAGGTCTCCTGCCTCGATGTCAACACCGGCAAAAAACTTTGGGACGGCCAATTCCCCAAGCACCGCGCCAGCTACTACGCCTCGCCGACCGTTGCCGATGGCAAGCTGTACGCCCCGCGCGAGGACGGCGTGATCATGGTCGCCGCGATCTCGGACGGATTCAAATTTCTCTCCGAAAACAACATGGGCGAGCGCATCATCGCCACCACCGTCCCGGTACGCGACCAACTGCTGATCCGAGGCGAAAAACACCTCTTCTGCATCGCGAAGTAACCGGTTGCACTCCAAACATCCCCGGTCGCCCTGCCGCTTGGCCAAGTGGGCGTGACTTGCGTTGGCGCTTGGCCAAGGGCAAGCTCCGGTCATGCGTTTTTCACTGGGGTTATTAGCGGGATTGTTGTTTTCGATTGCAGCTCACGCGGCCGAGAAAAAACCGAACGTGCTGTTCATCGCGATCGATGACCAGAACGACTGGATCGGCTATCTCGGCGGCCATCCGATGGTGAAAACACCACACATCGACCGCTTGGCCAAGCGTGGCACCGCTTTCACCAACGCCCACTGCCAGGCGCCCTTGTGCAACCCGTCGCGTACCAGCCTGATGACCGGGCTGCGCCCCAGCACCACCGGTATCTACGGGCTGTCGCCCTGGTTTCGCAACGTGCCGGAGTTGAAAGACCTCGTCACCCTGCCCCAGTACCTCCGCAAATACGGCGGCTACAAGACCTACACAACCGGGAAGATTTATCACGGGCGCTACGGCCGCGAGAAAAACGGCAAGGAATTCGACGTAGTCGGCCCCGCCACCAGCGGCGCCCCTTTTCCACAAAAAAAACTGATCGGCCCAACCCAGTTCGGCAACCACAAGCTGATGGATTGGGGCGTGTTCGACCATAAGGACGAAAACAAGGCTGACTGGAACATTGCCTCATGGGCAGTTGAGCAACTCGACACCAAGCCGAAAGAGCCGTTTTTCATGTCGGTCGGTTTTTTCCTACCGCACGTGCCATGTTACGCCACGCAAAAATGGTTCGACCTCTACCCGGACAACGACACCGTGCTTCCCAAAATTCTTCGCAACGACCGCGCCGACACGCCTCGGTTCTCCTGGTACATGCACTGGTACCTGCCAGAAGTCCGGCACAAGTGGCTCGAGGACAACAACCAATGGCGCAACCTCGTCCGCAGCTACCTTGCGTGCACCAGCTTTATCGACAGCCAGGTCGGCCGGTTGATGAAAGCGCTAAAAAGGAATGGCCTCGACGAAAATACGGTGATCGTCCTTTGGTCCGACCACGGTTGGCACCTCGGTGAAAAAGCGATCACCGGCAAAAACACCCTTTGGGACGACGGCACCCGCGTACCGCTCATCTTCGCCGGGCCGGGCGTGAAGCCGGGCCAGGTCTGCACCCAGCCTGCCGAGCTACTCGACATCTACCCGACACTCACCGGGCTACTCGACCTTCCGGAAAAAAAGGGCCTCGACGGACGCAGTCTGATTCCGCAGTTGCAGGATGCCAAAGCCAAGCGGCGACACCCGGCCATCACCACCCACAACCACGACAATCACGGCGTGCGCAGTGAACACTGGCGCTACATCCAGTACGCCGACGGCAGCGAGGAACTTTATGACATGCGAAAGGATCCCAACGAATGGACCAACCTCGCCAGCGATCCAAAGCTCGCCAAAGTTATCGCCCGCCACAAACAATTCCTCCCCAAAATCAACCGCAAACCAGCCCTCGGCAGCAAACACCGCATCCTCCTTTACGATAACGGCCAAGTAAACTGGCAGGGAGAACAAGTTAAACCAACCGACCCAATCCCAGGGTTGGATTAGAAGGACATTGAACAACCTCAACAGTTGGGACAGTATTTGATTGGTAAAGCTACTTAATATGGGTGTACGAGAGCTTCGCCGACCTTGGCGAAGACGTTTTTCTGGTTGGCGAAGGTTTTACCATGACTAGCAACGCTGTTCCTCACAAAAAACTGTCCACATATGGCCGGCGAGTTATCCTTTGGGCCATCTGGTCATGCGAATTTTTTTCTCCATCATCACCGCGCTCTTTTTTGCGAACGTTAGTCTGGGAGCTTCTGCGGACAAGGTGTCAGGCGCTTCGGGCCTCAAGGAATTGGGCATCACTTACACGCTCAAGAAATCAACAGACCCGATTCCAAACAAGATTCATGTGCTGCGCATTGATCTGGGCTTGAACAGGGTGAAACCGAAAGTTGCGCTGGGCCCGGATCCGGATGGGGATGGCCCGGCGGAAGTGGCGTTGACCGACCCGAGGAAACTGGCCTCAAGCCCTTCGGTGTTGGCGTTTGTGAATACCAATCCTTGGGATAGTTTCCCCAATGCTCAGGGACAAAAGAATCGTAGCTGGTACGCCGGTCAGCCGGTGGATATCCATGGTCTGGCGGGTACCCAGAGCAAAATGCGCAGTGCCATGGCTCCCAGCAAGGCGTCGGTGTGGTTTGACGCAAAGGGGCGGGTTCGTTTTGGGCATCAAGCTGAAGATAAACCGCAGGAGGCCACCACTGGGTTTCAACTGATCCTTTCCAAGGGCAAGCTTACGGTGGGCACGGGTGGGGCGCGTCATCCGCGCACTGCGCTAGGTACGGATGAGAAGGGGCAAATTCTCTGGCTGGTGGTTGTGGATGGCCGGCAACCACGTTACAGCGAGGGGATGAACATGCACGAACTCGCAAGTATGATGAAGGAACTGGGCTGCTGGACTGCGACGAACATGGATGGAGGAGGCAGCAGCATCATGGGGTTGGTCGGTCAGGATGGTAAATTGAAGGTGATGAACCGTCCTTCAGACCGATCCTTTGGCCGGGTGAAAATCCGCCCCTTGCCAATGGTTCTTACCATCACAAAGTCTCCGAGGTTAAAGGAATGAGGTATAGGCCTCGTTAGAAAAAAATATAGAGACCTACAAACTCATTCTCAGGATTGAGGATTGATTTGATGTTAGTTCCATTGTGTTTGCTTTCTTTTTTTGAAACCTCTAACTCAAACACTCCGTCTTCCGAACAAGTGTCTAAACCAGATATAAAAACTACTGATTCCAATCTGAAAATGACTATTGGGAGTAAATGCGAATTTGCAAAATCGAGCGTCATTATAACTTTTCTGCTTAGCCTGATTTTTGCCGAGGCGAAGCCGCCAAATGTTGTCGTTATTTTGACAGACGATCAGGGGTATGCGGACATTAGCTTTAACCCCAATCACCCGAAGGAGGTGGCTACGCCACACATGGATGCTCTGGCGCGTGAGGGGGTCTTTTTAACAAAGGCCTACACGAGTGGTGCGGTGTGTTCGCCGACTCGCGCCGGCCTGATGCTTGGGCTGTACCAGCAACGGCTGGGCATCTACACCGCCGGGGATGGCGGGCGCGGTTTTGATCCACGAACGAAAATCTTCCCATCGTTTTTGCCGGACGATTACACGAGCATGGTCGTTGGCAAATGGCATATGGGCCTCGACACGGACTATCCGAAACTCAGCATGCACGCGCTGAACCGCGGCTTCGACGAATGCTACAAGTTTATGGGGCGTGGCGGTCACGATTACTTCAAGTTGCAAGGCGTCAAGGGCACGGACTACGCCCCGATTTACCGCAATAAAACACGCCTTAAGGACTCCGATTACAACGGGTACCTGACCACCCGTTTGACGGAGGAAGCGGTGGCATTCATCGAACGCCAAGAACAGAAACCGTTTTTCCTCTACCTCGCCTACAACGCCGTCCACTCCCCGGCGCAGGCTCCCAAGGAAGACATCGAGCGGATGCAAAAACGGTTTCCGCACCTCGACAAAAAGCGGGCGATTTTGCTGGCGATGCTGGAGCATCTCGACAACGGCGTTGGCGCCGTGGTGAAGAAGCTCAAGGCCGAGGGTGTTTGGGATAACACGCTCCTGTTTTTTCTCACGGACAACGGCGGCTCCAAGGCGATGCAGGCCAACAACGGCCGGCTGCGCGCCTTCAAGGGCAGTCTGTACGAAGGCGGCATCCGCACGCCGTGGATAGTGAGTTGGCCGGCAAAGTTCAAAGGGGGACGCACCTTCGATCAGCCGGTGATCTCGCTCGATATCCTACCCACTGTGGTGGAAGCCACCGGCACCGGTAGCCTGGCCAAGCGGCGTTTCGACGGCAAGAGTCTGCTGCCGCTGCTCACCGAAAAAACGACCGAACACCATCCGATTCTCTTCTGGAACAGCGGCGAGGAAAAGGCCGAGTGGGCAGTGCGTGAAGGTAACTGGAAAGCCCACAGCCTGCGCGGCAAACTTGAGTTGTTCGACCTCGCGAACGATCCCTCGGAAAAGACAAATCTTGCAGCCAAGCGACCGGACCTGGCCAAGCGCTTGGCCAAGCGTCACACCAACTGGCTGTCGGAGATGCGCCGCTCGGCTACCGAACACGGCTTTGCCAAGCACAGGCAAAAAGCCGCCCCGGAAAAGCCAAGCGCCCGGGAAGCGAAGCGCGAACAAAAACGGGCTGAACGCAAAAAAGCACGCCAACGAACCAATAAAAACAAGTGACCATCCTCCACAATTTCACCGCACTGTTTTTCTTTATAGCCGCAATAAACTTGGCCAACGCCAAGCCGAACGTGCTGCTGATCGTTTGCGACGACCTCAACACCCACGTCAGCACCTCCGGCTACCCGCACATCAAAACGCCGCACCTCGACCGCTTAGCCAAGGCAGGTATCACCTTCAACCGAGCCTATTGCCAGTACCCGGTCTGCGGGCCGTCGCGGGCGTCGTTTCTCAGCGGCCTGTACCCGGAGTCTTCCGGCGTACTGAATAACAAGGTCGACATCCGAAACACTCGCCCCGGCACAGTGTCGCTGCCGCAGTTCATGAAGGAGAACGGCTACTGGACCGGCGGTGTCGGCAAAATTTTTCACTCTGCACGCCACGAGCCGGGCGACCTCGGCTGGAACGAATATCACCGGTTTGAGAATGATGAGTTTCCGTTCGTCGCCGAGGCGCGAGCAAGATATGAGGCAAAACACGGCTCGGTCGAGCGCGGCAAAACCCGGCGACAGTGGAAGGAGAAACTGCAGGGCATGTTCACCC
>WTHH01000416.1 GCA_011523195.1 Verrucomicrobiales bacterium | reverse complement strand
CGCTTGGCCAAGCGCGGCGGATTAATCCAACCCGGTTTTGAACTGGAGATGTCCGCGGCCCGGGGGGAGGTCTACTACACGCTCGACGGTTCCGATCCGCGGTTGGTCGGTGGCAAGATTTCGCCTGTGGCGAAAAAGTACACAGAGCCGGTTCGCCTCGATAAAACGTTCGTAGTGAAGACGCGCGTGCTGTTCGAGGGTGAATGGAGCGCGATCGACGAGCTGCCCTTCAAGGTGGAGGGGGAGAAAATCACGGAGACTTTGAAGAAATAATGACGACGATTAAAGCAACCCTGTTGACCTTCATCGGTTTGGCCTTGGGCGCGACCCTAGCCGAGGCCGCCGAGAAGTCGGAGGCCCAAAAGGAACTGTTGGCCAAGTACGACGCGAACAAGGACGGCCGACTGAGCACCTCCGAGCGGGAGAAGATTCGCTACGACAAATTAAACCCGCCGATGGAAAAACAACAAAGTTCAGAGCGGCGGCGCTTCCGTTATCCCGACCCCGTCATTGCGAAGTTTGACACCGACGATGACAACGAACTGGACGAGAAGGAGTTCGGCGAGGCACGCAAGTGGGTGGATTGGCGGTTCAAGGAGATCAACGAGGAATACGATGTCAACAAGGACGGCCGCCTGAACACCAACGAACGGGCTGCCGTGTCCAAGGACGTGGAGGCCGGCAAATTCAAGACCATGGATTGGCTGATGAAATACGTCACCCGCCCCCCCAGCCGGAGCAGCAGCCGCTACCGCGATATGCGCGAGGAGCCGCGTGAAAAGGCCCGTCTGGATTTATACCGCAAGCACGACGTCAACAAGGATGGCCGGCTGGACGACGCAGAACGGGCCAACGTCCGTGCGGCCTTGAAAAAATATTACGCCGAGCGCGAGGCGAAGAGAAAGTCGGCCGCTGAAGAGAAATAGTCGGCCTTACCGGGGCCGCTCACGGGTGGGTCAGCGCAATGTCGCTGGCATGAATCCAGCCGACGGAGCCGTTGCCGGAACGGACGTTTACGAAATCCCCGCTGCGTTCGAGCAGTAAAAACTCCATGCCGTCCGTGGCCTGAAACAGTTCGGGCGATTGTTCAACGGGGTTGGAGTGAACCACGACTCCATCGCGGACGGCGAACGCCCGTTGATCCCCTGAAAAATGCGAGACGGCCATGACCAACAGCAGGGTTGCGACCGCCGTTGCAACCGCGCTGAGTCGAGTCCACAGGATGTTTGAGACACCGCTGTCTGGCCAGACTTGCCGGACGGTCAGCAGGATCAAAAACAGCGTTCCACAAAAAGAGGCCGAGGCCGTCCACTCGCCAAGCGAGAGTTTTCGCAGCCATTGTTGTCGCAGGCTCAATGGCAGGGGCTCGGTCAGGGCTTTTCTCTGGGCAATCCTGAGGTTCACCATGATGTCGGGGTGGCGCGGTGCCAAATGGAGCGCCCGTTGGTACGCCGCCAGTGCCCGGCCAAGCTCCCCGGCCTTGAAGTACGCGTTGCCCATGTTGAACAGGAGGTTCGCGGAAACACCCGTTTGGCTAAGCTCGAGATACGCCTCGGCAGCCTCGGCGTGTTTGCCGTCCTTATACAACGTGTTCGCCTTTTCGAACGCAGCCTGATCCGCGTGAAGTGTTCCCACGGCGAGCAACAGGCCAAGCGCTTGGCCAAGCCGGGCGAGAACGGTTCGACTGTTGGGGCGCGGGCTCAATTCAGTTTGTGGATGACCTGCTCCAGATCGCCCAGGCTGGCGCGAAGTTCGGCGGTCGATTGGGAGGCGGCGTAGCTGGCGGCATCACTGGCGGTGAACAAGCGGCGCAGCGTGTCCCGTGTGCCCGGCTCAATCTTCGCTTGGCCAAGTGGCCCGTCGACCACGTCGGCCGTGATGCCTTCCGCGGGGATGTCGAGGCGCAAGCCAAGCTGTTGGCGGAGCAACTCCGCCAACTCGGTGTAAAATTCCAGCGCGAGGTTTTCATCGGCCAACTGCTCGAGCCTGCCCAGACTCTCTCGGGTGCGCTGGTTGACCTGTCGTTTTCTGAGGAGGCGTGGATTACCGGCGATCGCCTCACTCTTGCGCCGCCACACGAGGGCACCGATCCAGAGCAAAAACGGAATCGACTGGAGCAGCCGCTGCTTCGCCGTGGACATCCTCCACTACATGCA
>WTHH01000125.1 GCA_011523195.1 Verrucomicrobiales bacterium | reverse complement strand
GTCATTGAACAGCTCGATTCGGTCGCGCCCGTTGCCGCTTGGCCAAGCGAGTAGTTCGTTGATGAGCACCCGGGATAGACTGGGATCGACATTCCAGCGCTTGGACTGGGTCGCTTGGCCAGGCGACTGCCAGCGCCCGGCGCTGTTTTTGCCGATGACCTGCACGGTGTATTCGCCGGCGCCAAGCTTGGCCAGGCGGATGGGTTTGCTGACAGGATGCTCACTGCTCAGCGGCCCGCCGTTGACGCTGTACCGGTAGTGGGTGATGCCCGGGCCGCCGATGACCAGCGTGGCGCTTGCCGAGCGGGTCAACGCGCTTGGTTCACCGGAGATCGAAGCGCAGCCCGGTACACGCGCGCCCATGTCGAGTCCGTTGGAGCCACTGCCGGTCGCGGGAGAATCGTGCCGGAGCGAGAAATCCTCCGGCGGGTTCGTGAACAGCGGGTCAGACTCAATGTTGCGGTCGCCGTGCCAGTCGTGCGTCCTGCGGATGATCGAGTCGAACACGTGCAGCCACAGCCATCGTTTCTCGAGCCAAAGCGGGTTCAGGTGAACGAGGTCGGCCGGGTTGTCGTGAAAAATGTTCCCGACGAGCCGTGCGCCCTTGGGCATCTCGACGTCGTGCTTGGGTTCGTCGAAGGCAATCGCGCCAAAACGGCTGCCAACGAAGGTGTTGTTTTCCGCTGTGAGCCGCGCGTTTTCCTTGAGCAAAATGTGATGGTCGTTGGTGTGAAAAACATTCCGTACCACCGTGATGTTGGACTCGTCGGTCTTGACGATGACCTTCACGTTTTTCGCGAAACGGGAACGGTATTTTGGGGTCAGCAAATCCTCAACCCCACCGACCTCGAGGCCGGTTGCGTCGAACAATTGTTCGAGATTCGGATCGGTGAATCGACCGCGGTCGTCCATCCGTGCGCGGTATGACTTGGCGGCGTTGCCGGCTCCGGTGACATGCACGTTGAGCCACGTGCCGGCTTCCGGCTTGGGTTTGCCGGTGGCGATGGCAGCCGAAAAATAGCCCGGCCGGTCTGCGTTGTTGAAGCCGCTGAATGTGTTGTCCTCGATGTGCGCGTCCATACCGTCGAGGTCGGGGCCGTCGTCGTTTCCGCCGAGGAAGACGTTGTCATAAAGCTCAATGATCGGGCCAGGGCGCTTTCCGCCGCTGATGTCCATCACATCGTTGCCGCCGGTTGTCCGGCCGAATTGGCATCGCTCGAAAACCAGTTCGCCGCCCTCGCGAATGCCGACACCCCGCACATGCTCGCTGTGTTCCAGCGCGGGAAAAACGCTGTCACGCACCGTGAGTGAGGCGTCGCGAAACCAGATCAGGTTCGTCCGGGTTTGGTGCCAGCGAACGTGGTCGAGTGCCATCGCCGAGTTTGTCAACTCCAGCGCGTAGGAGCCGGTCCGGTGAAAATCAACGTGTGCAAGCCGGCTCGTTGCGGTGGCATCGTTCAACCGAATCCCGCCCCACGGTCGCGACTCTCCCGGCAGTCCGGTGAGTTGGATTCGTTTTTCCGGTTCACCATTTGCGATCAAACGGCCGGCGACCTGCAGGTGTGCGCCGGGGGCGAAGCAAACGGTCGCGCCCGGTTCGATCGTTAACGTGGCGTCCTCCGCGATCTGCAGCGGTCTGGAGATCAGGATGGGTTTCTCCGCTGTCCAGACGGTGTTGCGCTCGAGCGGACTGTGAACCGGCTTGGTTGGGATGGTACCGTGCCAAACAGGGACAATCTGCTGCTCCCGTTCCGCGCCTTGGTCGTCGAGTGACTGGATCAGGACTTGGTTGAGCCCTGTGCGCAGCGAAACCTTTGCCTGCCACTTGGCCATGGGACCGGACAGTGTAGCCGCCCGGCCGTTGACGCGTACTTCCGTCGTATTCGCTGCGTTTGCCGTACCCGTCAAATCAACCTCAGGAGAGTCGGAGACATGCCAGCCATTGCGCTTGGCCAAGCGCATGTCGACGGTGAGGCTGCCTGGAATTTGGGACAGGATAACTGCCCTCCGGCTGGCGGCGAACGCCTTGATTCGATCGCGTTCCGCTGCGGGCAAATAGTCGCCGGTCAACCGGTCGACCGTTCGTGAAAAATTCCCCGGCTCAAACACGGTGTGAGCCAGTTCCTCGAGATGCCGCCAGTAACGCGCGGCAACCTCG
>WTHH01000144.1 GCA_011523195.1 Verrucomicrobiales bacterium | reverse complement strand
GCCGACTCCGCCTGCAGCAACTGCGGTAACGCCAGACTGCCCAAGCTTCCCACTGAAAGAAACTCGCGCCGACTCCAGCGATTGGCTTTGATGCCCAACATAACTGATCGGCAATAAGCCTACACCCATCTCCCTCTCTGGCAACCCATTTACCAGCCCGAATTGCCTTTGGAATTGCGGATTTATCCGTTGACAGCCATTGGCCAAATTGCTCCGATGATTATTTTACGTGAGCCCGGACGTTTTTATCAGTTACTCGAGGGAGAACCAGCAGAAGGTCATCAAGCTGGTTGAGTACATGCGCGAGCAGGGCGTGGCTGTCTGGATGGACGAGTCCGACATCCACGGCGCCACCATGTCGACCAAGTAAATCGTCGAGGCCATACGTGCCTCCTCTGTCTTCATCCTCGCCATCAGCCGCCACTCCACCGGCTCCAAAAACGTCGTCAAAGAACTGGCTCTGGCCAGTGAACGGGAGAAGATCATCCTACCGATTTACCTCGAGCAATGCGACATCCCGTAGACAATAGAGTACCAGCTCGCTGGTATCCAAAACATCGCGCTCTACTCGCTGGACAAGGGTAAGGCTTACGAGTTCGTTCACCACACGATTCTAATAGCATTTTCCCTCTACAATCTAGGGCTGTATTGAAGTATACCTTTGGGATTCTTTCCCCTCTGCGGCCCTTCAAGCCTCCGTGCCCTCTACGTTTAAAAACAAACAACCAAGCGCTTGGCCAAGCGCGGCTTGTTTGCCCGAGGCAATCGCACTAGTCTGCCGTCATGTCATTGCCGGTCATCACCGTGGAACAAATGCGCCGCTGGGAGGCGGCCACCTGGGAGACCGGCAAAACCGAAGCCGAGGTCATTGCACAGGTCGGCCGGATCGTAGCCAGGCGCGCGCTTGAGCTGACCCAACCAGGCGACACCATTCTGTTAATCGCCGGCAAGGGCCACAACGGCGAAGACGTCCGAGCCATGACAAACCACCTGCCCGAGCGCGACGTCAGCCTGCTCAGTATAGCCGATCCGGCCAAAACACTTCCCAATCTCGCCACCTCCCTCGAACCCAGGCCAGCGCTCGTCGTCGATGGCCTTTTCGGCATCGGCCTCAATCGGGTGCTCGACGCCGACTGGATGCAGGTCATCTCGCAGCTTAACGCCAATCGGCTGCGGGTGCTTTCGTTGGACGTGCCTTCCGGGGTTGATGCCGCCACCGGCGTAATTCAGGGGGCGGCCATCCGTGCAGAGGAAACGCTGACACTCGGTGCCCCAAAAACCGGTCTATTGCACAGCGCAGCTGTGGATTACGTCGGTCGGCTGACGGTCGCGCCAGAGATCGGGCTGGTGCCCCGTACCGCGACCAGCGAGTTGCAGCTTGGCCAAGCGGAGGATTTTATCGGATTCCCGCCGCCCCGGCCGGCCGGTGGCCACAAGAGTACTTTTGGCCATGTGGGCATCATGGCCGGCAGCCTTGGCTACCACGGCGCGGCCGTGCTCGCCGCTCGCGGTGCCACTCGCGCGCAGCCGGGGCTCGTCACCCTGCTCACGCCGGAAGAAGTGTTCGTACCGGTCGCCTCGCAGATGCAAAGCGTGATGGTGCAACCGCTCGTGCCGGGTGAAATCACTATCAAGTCCATCACCACTTTGCTCGTCGGCCCCGGCATGGCCTCCGACCGGCTGCCGGACGATTTAAAAACCACCGCCGACAGTATGTGGCACGAGTCATCCGTGCCGATGGTGGTCGATGCCAGCGCACACGACTGGCTCACGGCCGGGGCGGTTCCGGAAAAATCGATTCGGGTGATTACCCCCCACCCCGGCGAGGCGGCACGGCTGCTTGGCACGACCCCCGCCGAAGTACAGGCCGACCGGGTGGAGACGCTGCAGGCATTGTCTGCCAAATTCGGCAACTGCCATGTGGTGCTCAAGGGGAGACACACGCTCATTGGCCAAACGGATGGCACGGTATACGTGAACGCAACCGGCAACCCGGCGCTTGCCCAGGGGGGAAGCGGCGATCTGCTGGCCGGATATCTCGCCGGGCTGCTCGCGCAACCGCTGCTACAGGATAATGCCGGGCTGGCGATCCGCTTCGCCGTCTGGCAACACGGGGCCGCTGCAGATGCGTTGAGTGCCTCATCCTCGAATTGGACGATCGAGGACTTGGCCAACTGGATTGGCGGTAAACAGCTGTAAAAACTCCCGTCCCTGCCTTTACTGGCCAGCGGTTTTGACCTACGTTTCGGCGTTTGGCGTCCTTTCCGGGCGTCCCGCTTGGCCAAGCGCGCCGGGCGATCGACCACGAATTTGCAAATATGAAATTGACTCAACTCAACCGCTTCACCGGCCTGTTGGCCGCGGCAGCCATCGGGTTCATCGTCGCCCCGCCCAGCAGTACCGCCCAGGACAGCCCGGAGAGCATTGTCTCCACCCCGATCAAGGCGCTCGAGGAGAAGAACCCCAAGCTGCTTTGGGACATGCTGCCGGCGAGCTACCAAAGCGATATTAACGAACTGGTGCAGGAATTCGCCAAGAACATGGATGCGCAGCTTTGGACTGCCGGAGTCGAGTTTTTGGGTGAGACAGGTAAGTTACTAGAAGCCCAAAAGGGCCTACTCGCCAAGATGGCCGCTGAAAGCGACCCGACTATGAATGCCAAGGAAGCCGAGCAGGGCATGGAAATGTTCGCCAAGGCGATCAAGAAACTTGTCGACAGCGATCTGGGCAGCCTCAACAAAATGAAGTCGATCGATCTCGGCAAAGTCGCCGACACTCTCGGCAAGGATATTCTGAACCTCGCCGAGGAGACAGCCAAGTTAACCGGTGATGCCGATCCGTTTAAGCTGGAGACCATGAAGCAGGTCAAACTGGAGGTCGTGAGTCAGGACGGCGACAACGCCACGGTGAAAATAAGCGGCCTGCCGAAGGTGGACCTTTCCGAGCTGCAGGGTGGTGGCCTACCCCCGGGCATCCCCGGCCTGCCGGGCGGTGCAGACGGTTTGCCGATCCCGGATTTTTCCTCACTCGAGAACGGCGAACAGAAGCTCGTCAAGGTCGAGGGCAAATGGGTCCCGGCCGATTTGGCTGAAGGATGGAAAACCGGCATCGACGAGGTGAAACAGGGCCTCGGCGAAATCGGAAATATTCCCGCCGAGGAAAAACAAATGGCGCTCATGATGATTGGCTCGCTCACCAAGGCTCTGGACGGAATGAAAAAAGCCAAGAATGAGCCGGAATTTCAATTGGCTGCATTTGGCGCTCTCGGTGCGATGATGGCCGGTGCGGGTGGACTCGAGGGCCTCGGTGGACCGGGCGCCCCCGGAGGAGCCCTGGGTGGTTTTCCCGGATTTGGTGGGCAGGGTGAAGAGGCCAACCCGATCCAAAAAGCGCAGGCCCGCAAACTCGCTGAGGGCGAAATCAGCCTTCTAAACGGAGACATCCTGAAGGGCGAAGTGTCGGATGTGGATCAGGATGGTATCGTCGTGCGAGTCGATGTTGGTGGCTTTTCCAAGCGCGTGAACTGGATGCAGCTCAGTCAGGAAAGCCTCAAGAAAATTAAGGAATTGGGCGAATTGGATAAGAAACGTTACGGTGTCAGGGTCAATAATCGATGGCTCGGGGCGGATCATTTCGTGAATCCATTCATCGAGCCGGAGGATTGGCAGATGGAACAGAGTACCTACCCGACGGGCGTGGGCAGCCTGCCTGAGTTGAACACACCCTCAACAGCCGAGGTCAATTCAAAGCTCGCCGCATACGGTTCGCCTGGAGGCATCGGGTTGCTGGTCGCGGTGGCCATCGGCAGCCTCGTCGCCGGGCTGGGTGTGGCGGCGTTCAAGGAATCCAACGTGGCCCTCGCCGGGGTGATCTCGTTTGCCCTTCCAATCGTCGGGCCACTCCTGCTCCTGGCCAAGCCCAAGGTGGAATACGAGTATGAGGACGACGGCGACGATGAGTACGAGGAGGAGGCGGAAGCCCCGGCCGGGGCGGTCATGGGCGACACCGGTGGCGGAGCCGTGGCCGGCATGCTGCCGGAAGCCAAGAAGATGAGCTTCGCCCAGTCCGGGCCGAAGAAGCAAACCAGCACCAAAGAACAGTCTTGGGATCGCGACGACACCCGGTTTGACCGCTCATTCTTCCAGAACAATTTTCCGAATTACTTCAAGGTCGTCCTCGGTGCCACCGAGCGCAACATGGCGCTGGCCATCCGGACCGGCAAACACGAATACGTCGGCCAACGCATCAAGCGCATCTCCGGTGCCGACCTGCACATGGAACTGCTCAGCGGCAAGGAGCAGAAGATTTCATTCAGCGAAATTGGTTCCGTAGACTTGCGTCCGAAATAGTTCACGGATTATACCTCGCTTGGCCAAGCGCTTGGCCAGGCGAAAAAATGAAAATAAGAGCGATCCTCTTGTTCGGTTCACCCGGTGCCGGCAAGGGTACACAGGGGAAAATTCTCGGCCGGATACCGAACTATCTCCACGTCTCCAGCGGCGAACTGTTCCGCAACCTGCGCGTGCAGAATCCGCTTGGCCAGTTGTTCATCGACTACGCCTCACACGGCAACCTCGTGCCGGAAGAGCCCACGATCAAGCTGTGGCGCGACGACCTTGAAAACCGCATACGCAACGGGCAATTCAACCCCGAGACAGACACCGTCCTGCTCGACGGCATCCCCCGCAACGTGAACCAAGCCAAGCTGCTTGAGGATCGAATCTACGTCGCCGGCATCCTGAACCTTTACTGCCGAGATCTCGACATCATGGTCGAGCGGCTGCAGGCAAGGGCCCTGAGAGAAAACCGGCTCGACGATGCCAACCTCGAGACCATCAAGACCCGCCTCAAGGTCTACGAGGGCGAAACCAAACCGTTACTCGATCACTACGGCGAGGAACTCGTGCATACCATCGACTCCACCCAGTCGCCGGTGCTCGTGCTGCGGGACACGCTTGAAGTCCTGGCCGGGATCGAGGCGCCCTGACCTTCACCGTGGTCAAGCCGATACGAGTCGTTTACATGGGGACGGCCGACTTCGCCTGCCCAAGCCTCGCAACGCTCGACGACTCCCCGCTGACCGAGGTACTCGCCGTGATCACCCAGCCGGATCGTCCCCGTGGCCGCCAGCTCATTCCACACCCCCCGGCCGTCAAAGTCGAAGCCCAGCACCGCAACCTGCCGGTGCACCAGCCAGAGCGTCTGCGGGACGATTTTGAATTCCTGACCGGGCTTACTCCCGACCTGATCGTTGTCGCGGCCTACGGTCAATTCCTGTCACAACCCGTGCTCAGCCTCCCCGAGCATGGATGCATCAACGTCCACGGTTCACTGCTCCCGCTCTACCGCGGAGCCGCACCGATTCAGCGCGCCATCCTCGACGGTCACACCGAGACCGGTGTAACCATCATGGAGATGGAGGCCGGGCTCGACACCGGCGCGATGATCAGCAAGGTCCGCACCCCGATCGAGCCGGCCGACAACGCCCAGACCCTGCACGACCGGCTGGCCGAACTCGGTGCCACGCTGCTGATTGAGACGATCCCCGGCTACGTTGCCGGAGAGATCAGCCCCGAGCCGCAGGACGACTCACAGGCAACTCACGCCGCGAAAATCACCCGCGACATGGGCCGGGTTGACTGGTCAAAAACAGCGACAGAAATCTGGAATCAGGCCCGGGCATTCACCCCCTGGCCCGGCGTGTTCACCCACCTCAACGGCAAACTACTCAAGCTGCTGGAGGTCGAGCCCTCGGATGCCACCGGCCTTCCGCCGGGCGCGCTTGGCCAAGCGGACGCCGACGGCATCCTCGTTGGCTGCGGCGGAGGCGCACTGCGGATCAAGCGGCTGCAAAAAGAGGGCGGCAAACGGCTGGCAGCCGACGCCTTCCTCGCCGGCAACCCGCTACCGGCAGGCACCGTGCTCGGTTAAATTGCCGCTTGGCCAAGCGCGGTTTTTGACCGAAAATCGCCGGCATGGAAACGGTGGTTGAACAGGCCCTCCCCGACGCCAACGGGCGCTTTGGCGAATACGGCGGGCGCTACGTCCCGGAAACCCTCATGCACCCGCTGCAGGAACTCGAGGACGAGTATTTTCGTGCACAACAGGATCCTGAATTCCAGACCGAGTTGCAGTATTATCTCCGCGAATTTTGTGGCCGCCCCACCCCGCTCTACCACGCCGAACGACTCACCCGCGACCTTGGTGGCGCGAAGATTTACCTCAAGCGCGAGGACCTACTTCACACCGGCGCCCACAAGATCAACAACGCCATGGGGCAGATCCTGCTGGCCAAGCGCATGGGCAAAAAGCGCATCATCGCCGAGACCGGTGCCGGCCAACACGGCGTGGCCACTGCCACCGTAGCGGCGATGTTCGGGTTCGAATGCGTCATCTACATGGGCGCGGTCGACTGCAAACGGCAGGCGCTCAACGTCTTTCGGATGCGCATGCTCGGCGCCACCGTCGTGCCGGTTGATGCGGGACAAAAGACGCTCAAGGAAGCGGTCAACGAGGCCATGCGGGACTGGGTGACCAACGTGCGCAACACTCACTACATTCTTGGCACAGCCTACGGGGCGCATCCGTACCCAGTCATGGTGCGCAACTTTCAGCGCGTGATCGGCGACGAGGCACGCCGCCAAATCCTCGAGCAGGAGGAGCAACTGCCCGACCGCCTGATCGCCTGTGTCGGCGGCGGCTCCAACGCCATCGGCCTGTTTTATCCGTTCGTTGGCGACGAGAGCGTTACCATGACCGGTGTTGAGGCCGGCGGCGAAGGCATTGTCGATGGAAAACACGCGGCGCGATTTCAGGGTGGCGGACTCGGCGTGCTGCAGGGCACACGCTCGTTCGTCCTGCAGGACGAGGCCGGCCAGATCCAGTTGACCCACAGCGTCTCGGCCGGCCTCGATTACGCGGCGGTTGGCCCCGAACACGCCTGGCTGCGCGACATCGACCGCGCGGAGTACACCTACGCCACCGACGACGAGGCGCTGGCGGCGTTCCAGCGCTTGGCCAAGCTCGAGGGGATCATCCCCGCGCTCGAGTCCAGCCACGCGATCGCCGAAGTCATCAAGGCCGCACCCGGCATGCGCGCCGACCAGATCATCATCGCCAACCTCTCCGGCCGCGGCGACAAGGACGTCGCACAGGTCGCCGACCTCATCACCCTCTAGCGCTTGGCCAAGCGCGGCAGTAGCCATGAATCAAGTCGACGAAATGCGGATGGATAAATGGTTGTTCGCCGTGCGGCTGTTCAAGACACGGGGACAGGCGGCGGACGCCTGCCGGGGCGGCAGAATCAAGCTCAACGACACCGCAGTCAAGGCAGCCAAAACCGTCCGGGTCGGAGACACCGTCAGCGTCAGGCAAAGCCCGATGGTGCGCTCGTTGAAAGTGATCGGCCTCACCAAGCGCCGCGTCGGAGCCAAACTCGTCGAGAATTTCGCAGAGGACATCACGCCCAAGTCCGAATGGGAAAAACTCCGCAAGGCAAAGCGCGAAGGGAGTGACACGCGCAACAAGGCGCAGGGCCGCCCCTCCAAGCGCGAGCGGCGGTTGATCGATCAATTCATGGAACTCGGAGGCAACAGATGAGCGACGTAAAAACCATCAAGCAGGGCTTCATTCGTTCCGCCGTATTCATGGGAGTGGTCGGCGTCATCCTCGCCATCAACACCCTCACCGGGGATGCTCTGACAAACTGGTTCGGCGTCAGGCCGCGAAACCTTTGGGGGCTGGACGGCATCCTGTTTTCGCCTCTCCTGCACGGGGGACTCGCTCACTATTTTTCCAATCTCCTGCCGATGATCGTGTTGGGCGGATTGCTGTTCGCGAACCCCAACTACAAGTCATGGAGGTCGTTGCTTTTAATCTGGCTGTTCAGCGGCGCCGGCACTTGGATCATCGGAGGCAGCGGCACCAATCATATCGGAGCCAGTGGTGTTGTATTTGGGTTGGTGACATTTTTGATAACCGCAGCGATACTGCTGCGAAGCTGGCGTTCGGCCATCATCAGCATCGCCGTGTTTTTCATGTACGGCGGTGTTCTGTTCGGCGCGCTGCCCCCGCTGTTAAACAGTGAAATGGAGTCGCACGTCTCATGGGAGTGCCATCTTTCGGGCGCCATTGGGGGCGTCATCGCCGCCTGGCGCGTGCGAAGCAGGTAGGGACGTGCCTGCTAGTCCGCTTGGCCAAGTGTTATTCGTCGTACTGTTTCAGCACCTCGAAGCGTTGACTGCCCTTACTTTTGAGGTGCACCAACACGCCTTTCTTTAGGTCGAGTTTGTCGGTGGCTTTGTTGAATGCCCCAACAGAATCGACCGGAGTGCTGTTGATACGGGTTACGATGTCACCTGGCGAAATGTTTTTGTCGGCAGCGGCGCTGTCCCCCTCCACAGCTACGACAATGACTCCTTCTCC
>WTHH01000541.1 GCA_011523195.1 Verrucomicrobiales bacterium | reverse complement strand
GGCATCGACGCCGATCCGGATACCAACCTCAAACTGGAACAGCGAAAACATCATGTTGCTGATCGTGTTGCTCCCCGCAACAAATGCCCCAAACCCACCGACCAAAGGGGCAAACAGCGGATACGCACCGCCCGCTAGGCTGGCAATGCCGTCGGCTAGCACGATTGGCATTTTGTCGTAGCCAGCCATCCCGCCGTCGCTGTTCAAAAAGACCTGCACCATTGGTACCGTGAACACCAACGCCACCGAGGCCTTGGCTGTGGTCTTGAGTGAATCCACCCAGGCAGAACGGACTGTTTCGCCTCCCATACGATGCAAACCAACAGCCATGAGCGACACGAGCACGAATACCGTTCCCGGCAGGTACAGCGGCTGGAGAGCTGTATCGATGGTCGTCCCGAAAATAGCTGACCACTTGATTTCTATTGCCTTCAACCAAGCGGCAAATGGCAGCGCATCTAATCGCGTTAACACCAATAGCAACGCCACCATCAAATATGGTAGCCACGCCGTGAACGGGGAGATTTGATGCGTTTGCTCTCGTTTGCTTTCCTCGGCGCCCATCTCCAGTGACCCCACCCATTCGCGTTCCCAATCCGATCGGGGCGGAAAATCCCATGGCTCACCTTTGGGCAACAGCCAGCCTTTCTTCGCCACCGGCACCACGATGGCCATGCCGATCAACGCCCCGAGCAATGAGGGAAACTCCGGCCCGAGCAGTTTAGCCACCACCATGTAGGGTACAGTCAGGGAAACCGAAGCAAACAAGGCAAAGGGCGCGATGGCCAGCCCTTCCTTGAATGATCGGTTTTTACCGAAAAACCGGGTCATAAACACGACCAGCAACAACGGGATTAATGCACCGACCAGGGCATGCACGATTGCCACCTTGAACCCGACGAATGGCAGCAGTGCATCGAATTGATCGAACCCCATTTCGGCTATTTTTTCCTGCGCCGTCGCTTGCCCGGAAAGTCCCTTGTTGACGCCGACGAGAATGGGAGTGCCCACGGCCCCGAAAGAGACCGGCGTGCTTTGGATGATCATTCCGGACACTACGGCGGCCATCGCCGGGAAGCCCAAGCCCACCATTAAAGGCACAGTCACCGCTGCGGGGGTTCCGAAACCGGCTGCACCCTCGATGAACGCCCCGAACAACCAGGCGATCAAAATGACCTGCACCCGACGGTCGGGTGAAATACTCGTGAAACCACTACGAATCACTGCTAGCGCCCCACTGTATCGCAGGGTGTTGAGCAACAGTATGGCTCCGAAGATGATGTAAAGCAGTTGAAATGCGATAATCAATCCCTTCACCGAAGCCGCTGCAACCCGCACGCCAGGCACCTGCCAAATGAACAGAGCCAATCCAGCGGCCACAATGTACGAGAGCGGCATCGCGCGGCTGGCTGGCAGTCGAAAGCCTACCAAAAGAATGCCAACGGCGAGGATTGGGAGAAATGCCAGAAGAGCGGTCATGGTTGGTGCGCCGCACTGTAACCTCGACCAAGCGCTTGGCCAAGCGGGGTTTGACCTTGCGAACCGGGTTGGCAACACGTACGTTTTGGGCATGCTTTTGGCCGAAGCCGGCAGCGAACCACAACTGTACCAGTACTTGGGTGTCCTTTTTCTCGCCCTCGTCGCAGTGGCGTTTGCGGTGGGCACCATGTTCGCCTCAAAGCTGGCAGGTTGGTTTTTCAACACCCGCCGCGCCAAGGCACTCGGCCGCCACACCCGCACCAAGGATACCCCGTACGAGTGCGGCATGAAAGCCGTGGGTGAAGGCAGCTCGCGCATGTCGGTTAAATTTTACCTCATTGCAATGTTGTTCATTCTGTTCGATATTGAGGTGGTGTTCCTCTATCCGTGGGCGGTCGTCTACAAGGATATGCTTGGCGATGAGGCCACGGTGAACCTAATTTTCGGAACGATGATTTCCTTCCTGGGCATCCTTTTCGTCGGCTATATTTATGCCATCCGCAAGAATGCCTTCGACTGGAAAAGCTGACCCCACGCCTTGGCGCTTGGCCAAGCGCAGCCAACTTCCTATTTAGCTGACTTGAACTCCCCAATCCAATTTGGCACCTCCGGCTGGCGCGGACTGATCGCCCGCGATTCCACTTTCGAAAACCTCCGCTTGGCCGCGCAGGGACTCGCCCTCTCGCTCAAGGC
>WTHH01000473.1 GCA_011523195.1 Verrucomicrobiales bacterium | reverse complement strand
AGGAATTTCGCTACCTTAGGACCGTTATAGTTACGGCCGACATTCACGAGGACTTGGGCTCCGAGCTTCGCCTCAAGGGCTAACAAGTCACCTTAATCTTTTCGCATTGGTCACGTGTCACTCCCTATACGTCGTCTTCACGACTTTGCAGAGAGCTGTGTTTTTGGTAAACAGTCGCCAGTCCCAATTTACTGTGGCCCACCGAAATGGGCACCCCTTCTTCCGAAGTTACGGGGCTAATTTGCCGAGTTCCTTGGAGAGATTTCTCTCGCGCTCCTTAGTCTATTCGACTCACCTACCTGTGTCGGTTTACGGTACGGGCCTGCGCGGTTTTCTCGGCACAGCTGCGGGTGACGTGTTTCGGCCGAAGCCTAGACTCACATATCATTGTGTGTGTCACCTTTCTGCCATGCGTCCCATGTTGCGCATTAGCACAGGAATATTAACCTGTTATCCATCGACTACGCCTTTCGGCCTCGCCTTAGGTCCCGGCTAACCCTGGGAGGACGAGCCTGGCCCAGGAAACCTTAGGTTTACGGAGACAAAGATTCTCACTTTGTTTATCGCTACTCATGTCTGCATTCTCGCTAGTCTCCGCTCCACCGCTCTTTACAGAACAGCTTCGATGCAAAGACTACGCTCTCCTACCATGTCCGAAGACATTCACGACGTCGGTATACCGTTTGATCGCCAATCATTTTCGGCGCGAAGTAACTCGATGAGTCAGCTGTTACGCACTGTTTAAATGGTGGCTGCTTCTAAGCCAACATCCTCACTGTCTATGTCACTTCACCTCCTTACCACTGAACGGTATTTAGGCACCTTAGTCGGTGATCTGGGTTGTTTCCCTCTCGACGATGGATCTTATCACTCATCGACTGACTGCCGGGGTAATGGATCCGAGGCATTCGGAGTTTAACAGGTTTTGGTATCCGGTTAGGGACCCTAAGCCTATCAGTGCTCTACCTCCTCGGAGTACTCACCCGACGCTAGCCCTAAAGCTATTTCGGAGAGAACCAGCTATTACGGGGTTTGATTAGCCTTTCACTCCTAACCACAAGTCATCCGAGCACTTTTCAACGCACACCGGTTCGGTCCTTCACTGCATGTTACTGCAGCTTCAACCTGCTCATGGTTAGATCACCTCCGCTTCGGGTCTATCGCCAGCGACTGGACGCGCTATTCACACTCGCTTTCGCTTCGCCTACGTCCCATTAGGACTTAGACTTGCCACTGACAATAACTCGCAGACTCATTATGCAAAAGGCACGCGGTCACGCCATAAAGACGCTCCCACACTTTGTAGGCACAAGGTTTCAGGAACTTTAAACTCCCCTAGCAGGGGTCCTTTTCACCTTTCCCTCACGGTACTTGTTCACTATCGGTCTCCAGTTAGTATTTAGTCTTAGACGGTGGTCCGCCTGGATTCATGCAGGGTTTCACGTGTCCCGCATTACTCGGGATACCTCTAGAACTTCCTTGATTACGCTCACGGGACTATCACCCTCTCTGGTTCAGTTTTCCAAACTGATTAGCTTCTCTTGGTCGCTCATATTGAGGTCCCACAACCCCTAAGGAGTAAACTCCTTAAGTTTAGACTGTTCCGCTTTCGCTCGCCACTACTTACGGAATCTCTTTGATTTCTTTTCCTCCGCTTACTGAGATGTTTCACTTCAGCGGGTATACCGATGTCATGCTATGAATTCACATGACATCGACCATGATTGGCCGGGTTTCCCCATTCGGAAATCCACGGATCAGCGCGTGTTTGTCGCTCCTCGTGGCTTATCGCAACTTACTACGTCCTTCATCGTCTTCTGGAGCCAAGGCATTCACCTTTGTGCCCTTAGTAGCTTGATCACAAAAAGATCAAATTTGATCACAAAAAGAACTTGGTTATTTCAATAAATTGAAATGATCCAAATAATTTCTCAGCGTATTGCATTTTTATATCGCAATATCACTACATACAGTTGTCAAAGAACCTACCTGCAACAAGGCAGATAAAAAATTCAGCAATGGTGGGCCTGACTGGATTTGAACCAGTGACCTCGCCCTTATCAGGGGCGCGCTCTAACCAACTGAGCTACAGGCCCGACCGGTCTAAAAGAGTGGTGGAGCAGAGGAGACTCGAACTCCTGACATCCTGCTTGCAAAGCAGGCGCTCTACCAACTGA
>WTHH01000566.1 GCA_011523195.1 Verrucomicrobiales bacterium | reverse complement strand
CTCCCAGAGCGGCTTGAAAGCTGTTGAGATATCGGCGTAATCGATCACCCAGCCTAGTTTGGGGTCGCATTCGCCCTCGACCACGATTTCTGCCTTGAAACTGTGCCCGTGCAAACGGCGACACTTGTGATTCTCCGGCAGGTGCGGCAGGTAGTGGGCGGCCTCGAATTGAAAGGTCTTGCGTAGTTCCATTATCAAATTGTCTCCAGATCGGTCCAGCGAATGAAGTCGGCCAACGGCGGCCGGCCGTCATGACGCCATGCCAGTGGTGGGCGTTGCATTTTGCCGAGCGGGCACACGCGAGGCACGCCCCACGTGCCGAGTTTCAGCGCGAACTCCCGCAGCTTGGCTTCACTGGCAGCGATGCCCACGGTCGAAATATTCTCCCGGTACTGTTCAAGGATGTGCATCAACTCGTCAAGATGCTCGATCGGTTTCACAAAGATGAACCGATTGAGCGGAGAGTTTTGAAACTGCTTTTCGTCCTCCTGCACGACGGTCCATTCGGTGGTATCTTCACTCTCCCAAAGGATGGCGCCGACGTTGTTGGCGGAGCGAATCTTGTAAAACCGTCGCATATTGGCGATCGCGCCCGCTTCCTTCGTCGAGAGCTCACCACGGGGCAGCGTCTCACTGCGTGCCGCCAATTCCTCCGACAACATCTCTGCGAATCGCTCCGGTTTCAGGTTGCCAAATTCCTCTACGTAAATGACGTGAGGGGAGAGGCAGCCGTGTTGATTCCATGCAACCACGTCGTCTGCGGCGCGCGAGATAATAGTTTGTGTTCCCATCACCTCGTTGGCGAGTTGCTCCACGTACCCCAGGCTGACGCGGTGCCCGTACCCGACAAACCGTTTGCCCAGAGGCAGTCGGTTGCGTACTGCGCCCACGGTCTCGTCACTGCCGGTTGCTACGATGCAGTCCGCCTTCCTGAACAATTCCCCCTCAAGCGTCTCATTACCACCGTCCCATTCCGCGATCTCGAGTGACGAGGCCAAACCCGGTTCGACGTAGTGCAGCGAGTGGCCAAACAACCGAGGGAGCAGCGACTTGCCCGAGGCGCATTTTACAAACTGCGCCGAGCGGAGCAGCAGCCCGAATGCGATCGACTGAAAGATCGGTGCCGGAAGATTCCCCGGGGCAACGTGTGCGATGAGTTGTGGCCCATGCACCATCGCCAGAGAGTGACTCGATAAACTGCCGAACGACTGCAGCCGGGTTGCGTCGCCGAACTCCTGACTTAACAGCCCGAAAAAATTCTCCTGTGTCCACTCGGAAAAACAGGCATCCAGCCCGGAGGCGAGTACTTCGCGGGGAAAGCCGGTTTCCTCCGGGCTAGCCGCCAGCGCCATCTTACGTAGTTCGTAATCCGGTGAGAGCCAGAGCGATGCCGCCTCGACCAGTTTTGAGATAATCGATTCGTTTCCAACCTGCACGAGGTACTCCTCGCGGTTGGCGCGTAGTGTTTGGCACGCCTCAGCGATCAAGGTGTCGCTCAAGTCGGCGCCCTCTTTGTCAGCGAGAAAATAATCCAGTGAAAAATCAAGCATGGTTCAGATTCATTAGCGAACACCCTCGTGATTCGGCGAGTTCGGCACGTCCAAGCAGCTCGAAACCATCCTTGTGCCGCTTGGCCAAGTCCTCGGTCAGGATGCAGAGTGCCGAACCAACGTTTGCCAGATCGGTGACTTCCAACAGCCCCGCCTGACCAAGCGCGACCTCATCAAGTGTCTCCGGGGACACAACACGGGCACGTGCCCATGGCGGAAAACGAAACAGCCGGGGTGCGGGATTCGCTTGGCTAAGTTTGCCGTCATACGCCTGTGAACTCAATTCACACATGCCATATTCGCAAAGGATTCGTTCCGGCAGAATGCCGAGACCGGACGCGATCGTGCGGTGCAACTCCGGCTTGTCTACCTCGCGCGAGCGCCCCTTGTAGCCTCCGGTCTCCATCGCGGCGGAACCAGCCGGAAGCCGAAACTTGACCTGTTCAGTGGAAATGAAGTCGAGTAGGTGTACGAACGAAAACGCGGTGCCCAGCACAGTCACCGGTTCGTTTTGTGTGGCGACATCGTGCAGGTAGTCCACGGCAGCCGGGCCATCGATCCGCCATTGGGCATCGGCGACAAAGCGATGCTCCCGCTTGGCCAAGCGCTTGGCCACCACCCCCATCATG
>WTHH01000126.1 GCA_011523195.1 Verrucomicrobiales bacterium | reverse complement strand
ATAATATGCTGGCCTTTTTGCCGCCCTGAACCACTGACAGCGCCCTCTTTTAAGTCAAAACGGGCAAAAACCTCCGTTCGTTTTCCTGGATTACGCAGCTTCATGGGCCAGCCGCTCATCCCCTCCGGCACCCCCACGCACAACACCGAACTCGCCCCGGCCAGGACAAGAGATTGCTCTAGACTCCATTCACTGAGCAATTCCGCGACCTTTTCCGCTGCGAAGCCTTTCCCGATCCCCCCTAAGTCAAACTGAACGCCTTTCGTTAAAACCTTGGCGCAAAAATCCTCATCATCGATCTCGAGGTGTTTCATCCCGGTCAATTCATGAGCCTGCTCAATCTCATCCTCACTTGGCTGGCGCAGCCTCCGGTCCTCGTCCAGCCAATACGCGTACAATGCCCCCACACTGATATCGAACGCTCCACCTGTCTTTTCATGCATTTCTCTGGCCCGGCGAAGGCACTCGATCGTATCCAGTCCTAGATCGACCGTCTCACCGACCTCGGCGGCGTTTAGCCGTGAAATGTCGCTGTTGGAGAGAAACCGGCTCATCTCCAGTTCCAACCTATCGACCTCAGCAAACGCCGCCTGAGCTCCGGCCCGAGCATAGTCTTCATCTTCATCCACGATGTACAACTCGTATACCGTGGCCATGGCCTCGTGGGAAAAATGGTGCGCATCAGAAATCGTCTTCGCGCCAATGTCCACCACCTGATCGCTTTGTCGCTTTTTCACTGAGCAGCCTCCTCCTCGGCGGCCTGTTGCATCTGTTTTTCAAAAAGTGAACGCGAGACAAAACCGACCAGTTCGACCGAAGGCCGCAACTCCAACACATCCACCGTCCCATCCTCAGTGTTGTAAAAAAGATGCATGTACAACTCGCGTTGCCCTGGGGGCGGCAACTCATAGAGCTTACGCATTAATGCCTCCTCCATCTTTGGTTGGATCAGGATCACCGGCGCCGGTGGTGTCTGCTCGGAAACAATGCCGCCAAACTCAACCTGATATCCCCGCAAGTACCACGGTAGCGGCCAGTAGTCATCGTTAGGGCAATAGACCTGAATCGGTGTCGCCTTCCCTTTTTCATGCAGCGCCACCATCGACTTGATTCGATCCGCGATGACTGGCACGTCGACGCTGGTGTGACCGTAGACGTGCGGGTTTCGGCTGTCTGAAAAATATTGAAAATTCGCAGCATAAGACTGCTGCCACAAGTGCAATGACCCCAAAGCCAGGACAACAATCGCCGTTACTCGAACCGCCTTGGCGCCCAACTGCAAAAGCCACATTCCACCTACTCCGGCCAGGAGCAGCATTCCGTGGTAAAAGCCAAGCAAACACCAGGGAGTCTTATACGGTATCAGCGCGTAAACTCCGGCCATCGACAAAGTGAACACCGCGAGAAACCGTATAAAGGCCGGACACCCAAATGGCACGTTGCCGCGAATGGCCACCCCGACTCCAGTCAGGGCTAAGAGCAGGATAATCCATTCAGTGAAAAACGGGCCGTCTGCGAATTGGTAAAAAAACAGCACTTGAAAATAGAAATACCACGGCTGCACGTGGACGGAGGTTTCCGCCCGATCGACGTATGTGGTGTAAGTCGTTATCGAATCAACAATGCCCTCCGGGTGAGTGAAAAATGACGAGAAAAAAACCATCGAAACAACGGCGGCTGATACGATCATGATCACGACATGCGACCAATTGACCTGCGTAGTTGATTCCAGCCACTGCCCATTTTTCAGGCGTGAACCCAACAAAACAATTACGCCCAAGCCAATTGCACACACCGCGATGACAAACGTCTCCTTGGTTGCGTGCATCAGACCAAGCGACACACCGGCAAGGACAGCCCAACCCGCTTTTCTCGACTTGAAACAGCGATAACCACTGATGATCAGCACTACCGTAAACACGACGAGAATCAACTCGTGAATGAAGTAGCGACTGTAAAAAACCATCGCCGGTGAGAGCGCAGTCAACCCTGCAGACAACAGGACCGCCCCTTGGCCAAGCGCTTCCCGCAACGGCAACACCAACAGCACCAAAGCCAAGCCAAGCGCAACTGGCACAATCCGCAGGACGGCTTCACTTAACTCAACGAAGGAATCGGCTCCCCCAAGCCAGGCAGGGATCAGCGAGAAATAATTGAGAGTCGGGCCGTGGTACTCGTGAGGGTCGTAGCGGTAGCCCTTGCCCTCGATCAGCTCGCCGATCTTGACTGCATTGACCGCCTCGTCGCCGTGCATCGGGCGCTTGGCCAAGCCCGGCAAACGGAGCGCCAACGCCATCACCGTTATCAGGATGATAAGGCCAAAAAAAAGGGAGCGGCTCATTTTATCTTGTTTCCGCTCCCTTTCACGGCCGCTGGGCGGCCTGTTCAATTGCTTCGGTTGACTGGCTTATTTGCCGTAGACCTCGACCTCGATGTAGTGATTCAAGTCGCTGGCATTGTTGCCACCGCTGTAAAAACGGACGTAGCGCCCCTTCACGCCCTTGGCATCAATCAACCGGCCCTCGGACGTCTCCACGTAGTGATTGTCCTTGCCGACACCCAGCTCAGCCGAGTTGTCGTGGTCGTTGTTGTAGATCGTGGTCGACTTGCCGAATTCCGCGTCATTGGAAATCTGCACCACGACGTCAAAGTAAACCCTCGCCTGCTTGTGGTAGTGCCAGAAGAGCACGGCGTAGATTTCCTTCTCAGCCTCCAGATCGACCTGAATATATTGCGTGAACGGGCCAAGCTCGACGTAGCTGCCGTCGGCTGCCTTTTTATCACCGTCGGTAATCATTTTTAGGTCGCCCACAATCGGCTCCTCGTCGCTACCGCTGATCTTCTTGCCAAGCGCCAGATTCTTCACGCCCTTCGGTGCGAAAAACGGGGGACGAGGACGGCCAAGCGGTTTCTCCAACTGCTTCACGCCCTTGATGTTCTGCGGTGTGCCCACGAATGCCGGCTTTGGCAGTTCCAGCGGCAGGGCCGCCATGCCCGGAGGCGCCTTGACGGCGGCCTTTTTCTTGTCTGCCGCGACTGCGTCCGGACTGAGTGCCACAAAAAGAAACGCGAGCAACAAGCAGGCGACCCGCACAATTTTCATTGAAGTATACTTTTGCATTTTACGAATTTGAAAATCTACACCGGTAATGCGCCCCGCGCAAACCGGCGGCGCATTCTCCGCGAGCACGCTGCCCTGTCAAGCCTCGACCTCCGGCTTCGGTTTCGCGAGGAGCAAAAGCGGAACAGACACCAAAAAAAGGATTCCAGCACCAATCAACGTGTACCACGGCCAATGGACTGCCCCGGTGGAATGCACCCAAATCATCCCAATCAAGGAGGCGATCATCCCGGCGACCACAGGCCAAGCCGCCCCCCTATTGCTAACAATCGAAAGCACAATCCCACCCAATAATGCCCCACTGGTCAATCCCACCAGACTAAACGCAGCATTCATCACCGAAGTGATTTCCCGACTAAGAAACGCCACCACAACGAGCATCCAACCCCAGAACACAGTCGCCCAGCGGCTCACCCGAAGCCCGGCGGCTTCATCTTTTTGTTTTCCCACCAAGCCAAGGTCCATCGTCGAGACCGAGGCCAACGCACTCAGCGCTGAACTGACCGACGACATCGCCGCCGCAAAGATGCCGACAAACAGCAACCCCTTGATGCCGACCGGGGCCTCCGCCAGCATGAAGATCGGAAACACGAAGTCCGTCTGTTTTTTACCGGTCGAATTTTCCGGAATCTCAATCGGGATGGGCGCGTGCTGGTAATGTACCCACAGAAACACGCCTACAAATAGGAACAACAGCATCATCGGCACGATGCTGACCGCACAAAACACCAGCGCCCTCCGCCCATCCGCCACACCGCGACAGGCAAGCACCCGTTGCGCCACGAGCTGATCGATTCCGTGCGTGAACAGAACAAACACAACCGCTCCGACGATCCCCATCCAAAAGTTGAACGGCGCGGCCAGCGTGAAATCGAAATTCAACCAAGCGAGTTTGCCGGCGACCTCCGCTTGCCCAAGCGCACCCGACCAACCTCCGTCGATCAACGTCGGCAGATAAAACAGGGCGAATAATCCACCGGCCAACAGCAGCACGAACTGAAGGGCATCCGTCCAGACCACCGCCTTGATTCCACCGAACCAAGTGTAAACCAGCGATAGCCCGACAAATAAAAAAATCGCCTCAGTGACCGACCAGCCAAGCATCAACTGCAACGGGATGCAGGTGACAAAAACGCGCACCCCCGCACCCAGAGTCCCGGCCACCAGAAAAAAAACCGCACCCAGTTTTTGGGCCGAAGTACCGAACGCCCGGCCAAGCAGCGCGTACGGTGAATAAATCTCGTTCCGAAAATAGTACGGCACCATCACGACCGCCAAAATCACGCGCCCCACGGCATAGCCCAGCACGATCTGCATGAAGCCCAGATCGCCCGCATAAACTATCGCCGGTACACCGATGAAAGTCAATGCGCTCGTCTCGGTGGCGAGAATGGAAAGCGCGACGCCCCACCACGGCAGATCGCGTCCACCGAGAAAATAATCGCGTGTGTTGCGCTGCCCCCTGCCCAGCCAAACACCCAACCCAATGACAGCAAGGAGATAAAAAACGATGACCAGCCAGTCGACCCCACCAAGGCCAGAACTAGTTTCGACCGAAGACATGGGGTGGATTAATTGAACGCCACCCGAACCGTGCCCGGTTCGCTGGCCGGCTGGAAAATAACCTCCTCGATCCAGCCCGGCAGGCGGTTGAGATACTCCGAAAGCAACTCCGAGCACTCGGCCGACTTCAGCCCGTGCTCCTCATGCGCGCCATTTATGAAGCCACTCCAGATCTGGCGACCAAACTGGAGCAACCCCTCGCGCACCGGCACTGAGTGGATTGAAAGAAACATCCCGAACACCACCGGGTTCCAACCGCGCGCCTCCCCGGCAACCACGCATTTCCGGAACCGCTGCATCATGCGCTGGTCATACATCGGCTTGAGCATGCGTAGATGCTCCCGGCCAACCGCAAGGCTGGCCTCGGCGAACGGTGCAATCGCCTCGTTTTTGGACAACTCCGCGTCAAGCGACATCAACTCCTTGAACTGGCCGCGGTTCGCGTACCAATAAGCGGCATGCACCGCCGGCAACTCGATCGCCCGGAGAATATCCTGCTCGTAGCGCGACAAAAAACTGCGCAATCCACGCAAATCGCGCACCATTTCAAAGTTAAAGGGCGCTGCCTGAGCATTGGGCGAATGGTCACTCATCCGTCGAGCGACGCTACGACGAACCGTTCCGGCGCAGCGAGAGAAAAAGTTTTCAGAGAAACCGAAAATAATCTTGCCACCGCAAGAAGTGATTCGCCGTGGCCGTGAAAATCCACTAGACTGTCCTGCGCCTGCGAACATGAACATCTGCAAATTATTTTTCGCAATCGCGCTTGGCCTGTTCGCCTTGACCAAGCCGGCTGCGCTTGGCCAGGCGGAGACCAAGCCCAACCTGATATTCATCCTCGCCGACGACCTTGGCTACGGTGACCTTGGCTGCTTCGGTCAAAAGAAAATCAAGACACCCCACCTCGACCGCTTGGCCAAGGGCGGGATGAAACTCACGCAGTTTTACTCCGGGTCTACCGTCTGCGCGCCGTCACGCTGCGTTTTGATGACCGGCCTACACACCGGGCATGCCTACATTCGCGGTAACGGCCGAAACAACCTCCGGCCTAGCGACTTCACCGTGGCGGAGTTGTTCAAGCAGTCCGGTTACGCAACCGGCTGCTTTGGCAAGTGGGGACTCGGCAACGAAGGCACCGACGGGCTACCGACCAAACAGGGGTTCGATACCTTTTACGGCTACCTTCATCAGGGACACGCGCACAATTTTTATCCGACCTTTCTGATCAACAACGAGCGGCGAGTGAAGCTCCGCAACGTCCCTGCGAACGAACTTCCTAGCGGCGCCGGCTGGGCGAAAGAGCGCATCGATTACTCGCATGATCTCATCGTCGAGAACGCCCTGCACTGGCTGGACATGAATCACAAGAAGCCGTTTTTCCTCTACCTGCCGTTCACCATTCCACATGCCAACAACGAGGGCACTCGCGGCACCGGGGACGGGCAGGATGTGCCGGACTACGGAATTTACGCCGAGAAAAAATGGGCCAACCCCAACAAGGGCCAAGCCGCGATGATCACCCGGATGGATGCCGACATCGGCCGCCTCATGACACGGCTCAAACATTACAAACTCACCGAGAACACGCTAGTCGTGTTTAGTTCCGACAACGGCCACCACCGCGAGGGCGGCAACGATCCGGATTTCTTTGACGCTAACGGCCCACTACGTGGAATGAAACGCGATCTCTACGAAGGTGGTATCCGCGTGCCCACCATCGCCCACTGGCCGGGCCACATCAAACCCGACAGTGCTAGTGATCACCCTGCATATTTTGGTGACCTCATGGCCACGGCCGCAGAACTGCTCGGCGTCACCGCTCCTGGCAAACTGGACAGCATCAGCATCCTCCCCACCCTGCTTGGCCAGACGGACAAACAATTGAAGCGCGAGTTTCTGTACTGGGAATTTCTCGAGCGCCGGGGTGCGCAGGCTGTCGTGCTTGGCGAAACCGGCCGATGGAAGGCTCTCCGCAAACAATCCGCTACCGCCCCGATTGAGATTTACGACCTCGACAACGACCTTGGTGAAACTAAGGACATTGCTGCCGACCACCCTGAACTAGTTGCTCGTGCCGAGGAACTTTTCAAGGAACAGCATGTGCCCAACCCGCTCTGGAACGCACCGTTCAAGCCGCGAAAAAGATAAAGCCGAACTTTGCGTGCGGTCATCCAACGCGTGAGTGAAGGCTCCGTCACCATCGACGGCGAGGTGCGCGGTAAAATTGGCCAAGGCTTTGTCGTCCTGCTCGGGATTGAGGAGGAAGACGGCGCGGAGGACATCGACTGGCTCTGCGGAAAGATCGCCCGCATGCGGGTGTTCACCGACGAGGCAGGATTGATGAACAAGTCGCTGGCTGACTTCGGCGGCGGCGTATTGCTCATTAGTCAGTTTACTCTCCACGCCAGTACAAAGAAAGGTAACAGACCCTCGTTTACCCGTGCTGCCAAGCCGAAAGTCGCCATCCCGCTGTACGAGAAGTTCATCGCCCGACTCGAGGCCGAGCTTGGCCTAGCGGTCGAGACCGGCGAATTCGGCGCAAGCATGCAGGTCGCCCTCATCAACGACGGCCCGGTGACCATTACGATCGATTCCAAATCCCGCGAGTAGCTTGGCTAGCGCTTGGCAAGCGGTTCCGGCTTGAAAATCATCTGCGTTGCGTTATCTGTCTCTCCGCCGTGAAAACTACGTTTTTTGCCACCACCGTCGCCAGCCTTGCACTGCTGGGCTGCCAAGCCACCGCCACCGAACCGGCCAAGGCCAAGCCCGCAGCCAAGCCCCAAACCCCGAGCGTCCCGATCCATCAGGCCGCCTATAAGGGGAGCGTCGATGTCATCCGGCAGCACCTCGCCGCCGGTACCCCGGTCGACACGACCAACCAGTACGGTTCCACCCCGTTGCACTATGCCGCACGATCCGGCAAGGCCGACGCGGCTAAGCTGCTGATCGCCAATCGCGCAAAGGTCAATCTAAAGGATACCAAGGAAATCACCCCTCTGCACCTCGCTGCCAGCGGCGGCCACACCAAAGTGGTGGCACTGCTGTTGGCCAACGGTGCCGACTACAAGATAACCTGCGGCGAACGCAAGGAACCGGCCCTGTTTGCTGCCGTGAACAAAAACCGTGCCGAGGTGGTAAAGCTGCTCCTGTCGAAGGGCGCCGATGTGAACGCAAAAGATGCGTTCGCCGAAACCGCGCTCGACTCTGCCGTTGGCAAGGCGCTCCCCGAGATGGTCGCGTTGCTCGCCAAGAACGGCGCCAACGTCAACGGCAGTGGCGGCACCAGCCCGCTGCACAAGGCCGCCTCAACCGGACAAAAGGAGATCGTCGAGACCCTCATCGCCAACAAGGCCAACGTAAACATCACGATCGCGTTCGGCGACACCCCTCTCGACTGGGCCAACCGCAACGGCAAAAAGGACATCGCCGCGATCCTCAAGAAACACGGCGGTAAAACCGGCGAGGAACTCGAAGCCGGAAACTGATCACCGCCAAAAAGTGGGTGTCAGGGAACGCGCGGAATGGACGCGTGAACAGGTCAAAATTATCCTTGCGAGTCGGCGTTCGAGTGCGATCATCAGGCCGCACATAAAACGCAGCTCATGAAAACCATTCACACCAAAATCGCCGCCCTGCTCTCAGTTGCGGCATTGTCTTTCGCATCGGCTCAGGCTGCACCCAAGGTCACCACCGTCAAGCTCCCGTACGGCGGCATCCGGCCACAGGTCGCCATCGACAAAAAAGGCGTGGTTCACATTGTCCAGGCCAATTCGAACGTCCGGGGCGACTTGGTTTACGTCAAACACGAGCCCGGTGAAAACCGGTTTTCTAAGCC
>WTHH01000432.1 GCA_011523195.1 Verrucomicrobiales bacterium | reverse complement strand
TTCCCTGCCCTCAGCCCTACCACTACCGCAATCGGATCCTCGTCCGCAGCCAATGGAACGGCAAGGCGAAGAAATTGCTGGTCGGTTTCCGCAAGCGCAACACCCACTGGGTGGTGGAGATTGACGACTGCAAGATCGCCGAACCGGCACTCAACGCCCAGATCCCGGAAGTCCGCGCCAACCCGCCCAAGCGAGGTGGTATCAAGGTTAATTTGCGGATCACCCCCGAGGACTGGATCGTACCGGATCATTCCTTTTTCCAAACCAACTATTTCATGCTGCCACGCATGGTCGAGGCGGTGCGCAAGGTATTTCAGTCCAACGGCTCGGAATACCTGATCGACACCTACTGCGGTGTAGGCTTCTTTGCAATCGAGCTGGCCAGCTTGGCCAAGCGCTATGCCGGGGTGGAATACGACAAGGGCGCCATAAAGGCCGCCCGTGAAAACGCAACAAAGTTTGGTGGAGACAACGGCGAGTTTATCGAGGGCCGCACGGAGGATTTGCTCCCCGGCCTCCTGGCCAAGTTTGATGCCCAAAATACCAGCGTCATTCTCGACCCACCCCGCCGGGGTTGTGCACCGGCAGCATTGGAGCAACTCCGCGAGGTTCGCCCAGCACAGGTGATCTACATCTCGTGCCACCCGGCCACGCTGGCGCGGGATTTGAACATTCTCTGCGCAGACGGGGTCTATCGACTCGAGCAGGTCATCCCCATCGACATGTTCCCCCATACCCAACACGTCGAATGCATCACCGATCTGCGATTAAACAATCCCAGTGAACCGGAATCACATGAATCACAGGGCTAAAACCGCCTTGTCAAAATAGAGCGGTAGGTTTCAACTGCTCCCGCAACCGTTCTGATGCCAGACAACAACAACCCGTTGAATTCATTTGCCGCCACGCGACTGCCCTGGGTGGTGGCCGCAGGTGCGCTGGTGCTTTATCTCGCCACTCTCCATTCGTGGATTAGCTTTGCCAGCCTGCCAGCCGTCTCACATGTGGGTGGTTGGCATGATCTTCCCCAGACCAAGCAACCGCTGCTTTACCTCGTCACTCTCCCGTTGAAGTTACTGCCGGCATCGGCACTGCCGTTCGCGCTGAACGGGCTTGCCGCGGTTTTTGGAGCGCTCACTCTTGCATTGTTGGTGCGCTCAGTCGCCCTCCTCCCACACGACCGCACGAAGGAACAGCGTCAAAGGGAACAAAGTGAACACTCACTCTTAAGTATCGGCCTAAACTGGATACCGCCGTTATTTGCCGCGCTGATCTGTGGTTTGCAACTCAGCTTTTGGCAGCACTCGACCTCCGGCACTGGGGAAATCCTGAACCTGCTTTTGTTCGCATACGTCATCCGCTGCCTGCTCGAGTACCGGCTTGACGACAAATCAAGCTGGCTGATTCGCGCCACGGTTGTATTCGCGATCAGCATCCCGAACAACTGGGGCATGATCGGCTTCCTCCCATTGTTCGCTGTGGCACTTTTGTGGACGGGCCGCATGCGACTCTTCCACGAAGGGCTTTGGTTGAAATTGCTGTTCACCGGCATCTCCGGCCTGTCCCTTTACCTGCTGCTGCCGCTGGTTGCCGTGATGACCGGTAGCGGATACAGCTTTACCGAGGTTTTGACGGATAACTTGGGGGATCAAAAATCGTTCCTGTCCAACCTGTTTAGCAACCGACTCGTCGTTATGGTCATGGCCTGCACGTCGATCCTGCCGCTTCTGCTACTCGGTATCCGTTGGCCGGTCAGTTTTGGGGATACCAACGCCGCCGCATCCGCCATCACCACCGTCCTGTTGCGCTTGGTTCACTTCCTGTTTTTGGTCGCCTGTGTTTACACGGCATTCGACCACCTGTTCAGTCCCCGCAAACTCGTCAAGGCCCAGCAGGTCGTTGGAGTCGGGGCACCGTTTATAACGTTCTATTACCTTGGTAGTTTGTCCGCCGGATATTTCCTCGGCTACCTGCTCCTGCTATTTGGCAAAGAAGATGCCAGGCGCTGGCAGAAACCGACTGAATTCACCAAGGCACTCAACCGCGGAGCCTACGGCGGTCTGTCGGTTGCCGCGCTGGTGGTGGCAGCCTTGCTTGCGTGGCAAAACATCGGTGCAGTCTGGGCGCACAATAAAAACGATGTCACCGCGATTTACACAAAGTGGCTTTCGGCCAAGCTCCCGAAAGT
>WTHH01000316.1 GCA_011523195.1 Verrucomicrobiales bacterium | reverse complement strand
CACTTGAAATTCCCGGCCCCGCTTCAACGGGACTTTTTCCCCTTCCTTGCTATGGAACCACCACCGCCCGCCGACCAGAGTCGGGGAGGCGCCGTGGGTACCCCCGATTCGCTCGCGCCACTGTTCTTTACCAGTCTTGGCGTCCAAACAGGTGACCATTCCGCCGGAGTCACTCACGAAATAGAGTTCGTTCCCCACCAACAGTGGCGAGGAGATGGCCGGCACGCTGCGTTTGCACGCCCAGGCGATTTCCGGCTTGGCCTTGGTCACATCGATGCCAAGCAGTTGTGGCCGCATGTAACTGGTGCCAATGTAGATCATCCCCTTGCCAATCACCGGCTTGGGCACGATCGAAAATCCCAGCGATCCGTATTCCACCTTCCAAAGTTCCTTGCCCGTCGCCGGAGCGTAGCCATAAACCCAGTTAGCAGCCGGCGAAATCACCACATCACGCCCTCGAATATTGGCGATCACAGGTGTCCCGTATGCTTTTTTTAATTGAGGATTATCATGCATTTTGCCGGATCTTTTTGTCTCCCAAGCAACTTTTCCTGTATTTTTGTCGATTGCAGCGATGAATTGGTTGTCGCTGCCGTCCATGTGAAAGATTAGCAACTCGTTCCAAATCGTCGGCGACCCGCCCGGCCCGTTCTCATGCATGACCCACAAGTCCTGATTCCTCCAAAGTATCTTGCCTGACTTAATGTCGAGACAAGCCGTGCCGTAGGAACCGTTTTGAAAATACATTTTACCGCCCTCGATGATCGGTGTCGGGGAGGCGTAGCTGTTCGTCTTGTGCACCCACTGCGGATCCTTTTTTCGCAAAACCTCGATGTTTTTTACTATTTCACCAGATTCATTATCGATACAGATTGCATTAATCCTCACCTCGGAGAGTACAACGAGCGGTTGACCGCCTGTGTTGGCCTTCAGTCGTTCCTTGGTTTCTTGCTCCGAAGCCAGAGTCTCGTGCGCAGCGGTGACCCAGACTTGGTTGCCAATGACCAGCGGCGACGACCAGCCTCGACCCGGCAAGTTGGTGCGCCAGGCGACATTTTTTGTTTCGCTCCACTCGGTTGGCACATTGGACGAGTCGGCAACGCCCTGCCCTCCCGGTCCGCGCCACTGAGGCCAGTCGGCTTGAGTCGATGAGATCGCAGCCAGCGATGCGGCTGCCACGGCAATTAGTTTACGTGTATTCATGGAAACTTGGCCAAGCGATTGTTGGTCTGGGCGGCGAAGTGTACGCGGTCAGCCGAGTCGGGCAACCTTTCTTGCCGCTTGGTCAAGCACTTGGTTGATTTGTTTCTTGCTAACCGGGCCAGATGCCTTTAGCCCAAGGCGCTTCTGATGGAGCGAGATGCGCTGAAAGATACCAGCCGAGTGGTGGTCAAGTTTGGTACCGGAATCCTGACCAACCGCAGTAAGCAGATTGATCCCCGCCAGATTGAGCAATTGGTTGGCCAAGTGGCCGCCCAACGCGAAGCCGGCCGGGAGGTGATTGTCGTGTCCTCCGGCGCGGTTGGTGCCGGCATGGGTGTGTTGAACATAGCCAAGCGCCCAACCGATCTCTCCGATTTGCAAGCATGCGCCGCCGTTGGCCAATCGGCTCTCATGTCGACTTACACTGAGCTTTTTGCGAAGCACAACCTGCAAGTTGCTCAGGTGCTCCTCACGCATGACGATCTTGAGGACAAGGATAGGCATCTCAACGCCCGCAACACGCTGGTCTCGCTGTTGGCCAAGGGCGTCGTCCCGATCGTCAACGAAAACGACGCAGTCAGCTACACTGAGTTGAAGTTCGGTGACAACGACTGGCTCGCCGCGCTTGTCGCCTGTCTGCTGCCGGCGGATTTGTTGGTCATCCTTACGACCGTCGATGGCTTGGTTGAGAACTTTGGGAAGAAAAATCCGCGAACGATACCGGTGGTCGAAAAGATCGATGCAAACATCCAAAAGCTCGCTGGCGGCACCTTTAGCGCAACTGCCGTCGGCGGTATGGATGCCAAAATTCGGGCCGCCAAAATGACCGCACGTACCGGCATACCGCTGGTCATCGCTTCCGGCAAAAAAAAACGGGCCATAGCCAACGTAATAGATGGAAGGGAGGAGGGAACATTTTTCGTACCCCGGGCCGGCAAACTCAAAGGGCGCAAACGCTGGATTGCCTTTTTCCATCATCCAAAGGG
>WTHH01000075.1 GCA_011523195.1 Verrucomicrobiales bacterium | reverse complement strand
GCTGCCTTTATTTTTGCAGCGTCGATATAATCAGCTAACCTAGGGATCTCGACTTCCCAAATGTCATCGTATTCATACAGGCCTGTGTTGAGTTGGCCTTGAATGTACAGGGCCGAATCAAATGCGCTTCTTTTTAGTTGCTTGAAGGTCATTTGGTCGATCATTCTCTGGCGATCTCTTTTGCGGCGCTCTAGACGGATCTTTGCAGGATTCTGGCGCCATGACTGTTCCAGCACGGCCTTCTCTTCTTTGATGATTATTTTAAGTTGTCTTTTTGAGATTATCATTACGCAAGTCTCCTTAATTGCCGGTGGGCGGCATATAGCCTTCAACACCATATAAATTTGTTTCTGCCACTCTTATAATCTCCTCAACCATTTCAACGGCATAGCGATTGAGTCTAGCGCTATCAGGACGGTGGGATCCGGCTTTCTCTTGAACGACATTGAGAAGCTGTTGTAAAGCACTCATGACAGCTTGGGTTTCTGGGAGTGTTAGCTCCGGCGATCGCTGCTCCTTAATGAGCTTGGCCTTCTCTTCTTTGATTATTCTTCTAAGTTGTCTTTTTGTGATTTTCATTTTACTCTCTTCTATCTGCTTTAAATCAGTTATGCCCTGTTCCGCAAACTCAGGCTTTGACAATACTTCTTCAGGAGACATTCCCATATCATTAATGAATATGTCTGCTAGCTTTCGAAGCTGATCCTTTGGCACTGGGCCCGAATCTCTCATTGGGACGTCCAAAGGCGCCGCACCGCCAGTAAATCTACCGAACTGAGCTTCCTTGATGATATTTGCGAGTTGTCTCTTCGTGATTTTCATATTCTTTGGATTCCTTTGCGTCCCAAGTCAGTGATGTGTGCTCTGTATCCGCCGCGCGGATCCAAGCCGTAGGTCACCAGACCTTTTCCCTTCAGGTCTAGCATCATGTCTTTCTCTTCCGGAGTTCTCGGCTCCCATCCGGCCGGGGCGGATTTGGCGACGTTTGCTAGCAGCTTCGAAAGAGGCGTACGCAAGCCCTCCTCGGTGCTCAGCCCCAGGTCGTACGACATCTGGTCGTAGACGGCCTCTTTGATGATTCGTCTCAATCGTCTCTTCGTGATTTTCACTTTGCCTCCTCTCTCGACCGATTCGCCGGTGATATCCTTGGCGACCCTCTTTCTGGTTTCGTCGCGACTGACGAACCTCTCTGTTGCGGCGCCGATGGCGTCGACGACGAGCTTGGCGCCTTTGCCGACGGCCTTCGCAGCCTTCCACCAGCCGGAGACGGTCACCTCTGCAGCTAGCTTGGAGATCTTCTTCATGAGCTCCGGTCCGATGATCTTTGACAGCATCTCTTTGCCCGACTCTTTGAGCCAGTTAACGAGTCCTTCCTTTGCGCCGGCGTCATCGTCCTGCTCGTTCATCGCAGCCGTAAAGCTGCCGCCGACCTTGCTTAGCAGCTCCTCGATCCAATCGCCGATCTCGTTCCAAAGCCACTGCAGCCCGATGGCAACACCGCTGAAGAGCGTCACTGCCTTCCAGCCCTTGACGCCACCGAGCTTATCCTTGATCTTGTTGATCAGGTCCAAGCCCTTTTGAGCAATCGATGCGAGTTTGTCCATGCCGAAGCCAGGAAGCTTCGAAGCCAGCCACTCGAGTGCGCCGGCCAAAGGAGTCATGATGGGTTTGATTGCCAGCTTGAAGAGCTCTTTCGCTAGCGATGCAGCCTTGCCTTCCGTGACTGCCAGGTAGAAGCCCTTGAGAACCGACCACGCCTCTTCACCGAACTTCTTGATGCCCTCTGCAGCAGACATGAGCTTCTCTTTGGCAGAGTCCAACAGGTCGCCGAAGAAGCCCTCCATGAGCAGCTGCTCTTGGATGATGCGCTTCTCAAAATCCCGCGGCCAATCGCCACCCTCCAGCAACGGAGCGTCGAGGCCGAGCACCTCAGTGACGTAGCTACGCTCGAAGCATGAACGCGGAACGCGTTCGACCGCGGCGCTAGCTCGGCGGTACGCCGACTCGCTCATGATCCACGGTCTGTCGTAGTAGCTCTCAACGAGTGCCACCGTCTCAGCTGTTTGGGCGTTGGTGCCGTACGCGAAGGTGGCGTAAGCTTGAGATAGCGTGAGTTGCTCGTTGGTCTGTGGTCGGCTCATCCGGGTTTTGCTTTCCTCAGAGACCGGCCGGCAGGTTTGCTTGGTGGC
>WTHH01000439.1 GCA_011523195.1 Verrucomicrobiales bacterium | reverse complement strand
AAACCGAAGAAGAGGCAAAAGCCGCAGGTGATAACCTACACGGTTAATGCTTGGCGCTTTAGCAGTCCGCGCGACATGATCGGCTACCAGCAGGTTGGCCCAAGCAAGCTTTCCAACTTCCGGAATCCTTCTGATTCAGCCTATGTCGGGGACAGCTCGGCAGGGTCATGGAGGCCTATCATCACCGGGTTGAACGATCCGCACAACAACACCTGGCTCAACGACGTCTGGCGGCCAAGCCACCTGCCTTATGGCGCCAATGGTAAGGGGTTGAGCATGGATCGGCGTATCGCAGCCAAGCGCCACAAAGACGGGGCAAATCTGGCCTACCTCGACGGTCACGCCGGCTTTCGCAAGGGCAATCAGATCACCATCGACCTCTTCCGCGAACAAAAACCGTAGCGCTTGGCCAAGTGGTGCATCTTTTTCTGCACGAGTGACTTGTGTTTTTTTGAGTTTTTCTCGCGCTTGGCCAAGCGCTTCCGTAAATTCCTGCGCGTGGCAACAGTAAAGCCTTTCCCCGCTCTTCTGCCCGATGCCAGCCGGGCTTCTGAGATCTGCGAACTTCCCTACGACGTGATGTCTACCGCCGAGGCCAAACAAATGGCCGAGGGGCGGCCGTGCAGCTTTCTGCATGTCAGTCGACCGGAGATTGATTTGCCCGAGGGCACCGCGACGAACGACCCAAGCGTCTACGCCAAGGCACGTGAAAATTTCGACCGCCTCATCGCCGAGGGGGCGTTGCGCAGGGACGGACAAGCGCACTTTTACCTGTATCGCCAGATCATGGGAGAGCATACGCAGCTAGGCCTCGTGGCGGTGGCGAGTTGTGCCGAGTATGATGCAAACACGATTCGAAAGCACGAGTTCACCCGACCGGACAAGGAGGACGACCGAGTGGCCCACCTCGAGGTGTTGGACGCACAGACCGGGCCGGTGTTTTTGACCTACTCCGCCGATGCTGAGCTTGATGCGTTGTTCGATCGGGTCGCCGCTGGTGAGCCGGATGTGGACTTCACAGCACCGGATGGTGTTCGCCACACGTCGTGGACCATCGCTGCCGGCGAAGACACGGCATTCGTTGAATCGCGTTTTGATGGAATTCCAAATCTGTACATCGCGGACGGGCATCATCGCAGCGCGGCGGCTTCGCGGGTGAACCAAAGCCGATCCGGTGCCGGAACGAGTGACCTGTTTTTAACCGTAATCTTCCCGCACGACCAAATGCAGATTCTCGCCTACAACCGTGCGGTGAAGGACTTGAACGGATTGTCAATTGACGAATTTCGAACAGCGCTTGGCCAAACGTTCGAGATTGAGCCAAGCGGTCAGGCGAAACCAACCGGTAAGCACGAGATTGGACTCTACCTTGACGGCGCTTGGAGCACACTGCGTCCCAAACCGGACACCATCGACCCCGACGATGCGATCAAGCAGCTCGACGTCAGCATCTTGCAGGATCACGCTTTGGCGCCGGTACTCGGGATCGATGATCCTCGCCGGAGCAAACGTGTAGCATTCGTGGGCGGGATTCGTGGGACTGGTGAACTGGAAAAACTAGTCGACGGCGGTGAGTTTGCATGTGCCTTTTCGATGTATCCGACGAGCATTGAGGACTTGATGACCATCGCCGATGGGGGTGGGATCATGCCGCCGAAAAGCACTTGGTTTGAGCCCAAGCTGCGCGACGGCATGTTCAGTCACCAAATCGTCTGATCACCGTCCGGCGGCTTCGCGGACGCGCTCTAGAATCACCTCCGCGATGAATGGCTCCGTGCCGATGCTGGCGGAGTACCAGAGCCTTTTTGCACGGCGCTCGGTGGGATTAACCCAGGTGGGTTGACCATTCGCCATCCGCTCGCGAACCCTTTTTTCCGTTTCCCCAAGCATGACCGGGATGTCCTCGAACGAGTGGAGTCCGTCGCTGATGAAAAAGGGTACCATCACGATGTTTTTCGTTTCGGCCAACTCATAACACGCCTCGACGCGCGGTTCCTCCTCCATGAAAACTGCGTGCACACCGGCATATTCGCCATTGGCCCGAATGCGATCCGCCTGATCTTCGATTGCCTTTCGCGAATTCTCGTTGTTGCTCGCGCCGTGTCCGGCGATGAATAACGTGGTGTTTTCCGCGCGGGGGAGGGAGGGGAATGGGTGTGCCTCGACGATGCCTTTCGCCCGGGCGATGAGTGCCCCGGTC
>WTHH01000384.1 GCA_011523195.1 Verrucomicrobiales bacterium | reverse complement strand
GGTGCCACTGGGCGACTGGAAACTGGTGCAGACTGCCCGGCCAAGCGCAGGCAAGCCGAAGGCGTTCACGCTGGTTCCCGGGCTGGGCACGCTCGTGAACGGTAACAAGGGCAGAACCGGCAACCTGTTCAGCAACTTTCAACACGGCGACGTGAGGGCCGTAATCGAGTACATGGTGCCCAAGGGCTCAAACTCCGGCGTGTACTTTCAGGGCCGCTACGAGATTCAGATCCTCGACAGCCACGGCAAAAAGACGCTGACCTTCAAGGACAACGGCGCGATCTACGAACATGTGGTGAACGGCAAGGGCGTAGGCGGCAACGTGCCGGCGATCAACGCCAGCAAGGCGCCGGGCGAGTGGCAAAAGTTAATCGTGACCTTTCGTGCGCCGCGCTTCGATACCGGCGGCAAAAAGGTGGAAAACGCCAAGTTCGTAAAAGTCAGCCTTAACGGCCAAGTGATTCATCACAACGTCGAGGTGCCTGCCCCCACGCGCGGCTCACGCTTCAAGGACGAAAAACCGAACGGCCCGATCATGCTGCAGGGCGACCACGGCCCGGTGGCCTTTCGCAAAATCATACTGAAACCAGTCAAGCTCGACTAACCCTTTAATTTTTAATTCCCCTATGGAGCCCAAACCAGCACCCACGGACTTTAAAGGCATCCTCAAGCACCTCGGCCCGGGGCTGATCATCACCGCCACTATCGTCGGCTCCGGCGAGCTGATCGCCACACCGGCGCTGGCAGCCAAGGTAGGTTTCACTATGCTATGGTTCATCATCCTCGGCTGTCTGGTGAAGGTGTTCGTTCAGGTCGAACTGGGCCGCTACACGCTCGTCACCGGCAAGACTACACTCGAGGCGATGAACAGCGTGCCGGGGCCAAAGTTGCGCGTGTCGTGGATGGTCTGGTTTTGGGTGGTGATGTACATCGGCTCAACGATGCAGGTGGCCGGGATGATGGGAGGCATCGCCAGCCTGGTGGTGGACAAGGCATCCGGCTGGCACACCGGACTTATCGCCATCATCGCGCTGGCCTGCATGGGGATGCTGCTCTCCGGCCGATATCGTTTGGTCGAGCGGGTCTGTATCGCGATGGTGGTGCTGTTTACATTTTTTACCATCCTTGCGCTGGTCTCGCTTCAATTCACCGAGAACTTCGCAATCTCGGCGGGCGACATTGGCAGCGGCCTGACGTTCGTGTTGCCGGAGGATTTTGCCATTGCTTTCGGCGCATTCGCCATCATCGGCGTTGGCACGTCGGAACTGATTTACTACCCGTACTGGTGCATCGAAAAGGGCTACGCCAGAAACACCGGCAAAAACGACAACACAATCGGCTGGCTCGACCGCGCACTGGGCTGGCTCAACGTGATGCGCTGGGATGCGTGGGTGTCGTGCGCAATCTACACTGGTGCAACCGTCGCCTTTTATCTGCTCGGAGCGGCAACGCTCCATGGGGCCGGCAAGGAAATCACCAACGACGACGTCATCACGAACCTCTCCGCGATGTACGAGGGCGCGTTTGGTGAGTTCGGTAAAACCATCTTTAGCGTGGGTTGTTTCTGCGTGTTGTTCTCGACGGTGTTCGCAGCGACAGCCGCCAACGCCCGTTTGTTCGCGGATGGGGCGTCTGTTTTTAAATTCAAAAAATACCAAAATGAAGACGAGCGGCATTACATGGTCAAGGTGGGGGCCGTGGTATTACTTGTGTTGGCCTTCATCATTTATTGGGCATTTGGCAAACCGGTCTCGCTGGTTTTCATGGGAGCCTTCGCGCAGGGAGCGCTTCTGCCGTTTTTGGCATTCGCCGCGATTTATTTTCTCTGCACCCGAGTGGACCGTAAACTACATCCCGGCAAGGTTTGGAAAGTGTTTCTCACCCTCTCGGCCATTTGCATGACGATCATCGGCAGCTACGGTGCTTTCAATGCAGTGAAAGACCGTTTCTTTACCAAAAAGAATGAGACCCCGGCAGCGGCCGAGGCGGCGCCATCCACCAATGCAGCACCGGCGGCGGTTGAGCAACCGAAGGAATAACGGTGACCGAGGCATTCCTAAAAGCGATCGATACCGGCGACCTGCCGGCGCTTGGCCCCGAGCAGCGTGCCTCGGCCAAATCGATCGCCGCGCTTGGCCAAGCGGTGGATGCGCTTGGCTTGTGTTCGTCGACCGCGAATCTCGCCCGCTCAGCAGCGTTAC
>WTHH01000228.1 GCA_011523195.1 Verrucomicrobiales bacterium | reverse complement strand
CTCAAGGATCCGCCGTAAAATGAAAACGAACATCGTGCCTGCGCTTGGCCAAGCGGGGTGGGTTGGTACCTATTCTTTCAACTTGCTCAGGTCGAGGTCCACATGCTTCCACGGATGATGATCCAGCACGTTGGCATGCCAGTTTTTCACCGCGGGATGCAGCGCATAGACGCGGGTGTAAATGTAGATGGGGATTATCGGCAGTTCGTCCATCAGGATTTCCTCCGCCTGTTGAAACACCTCGAGCCGTGCAGCGGGATCCTTGGTGACTGCGGCCTTGCGGATCAGCGCGTCGTACTCCGGCTTGGACCAGCCGGTTTGGTTTTGCTGACTCCACGACGTCCACATGTCGAGGAAGGTGTTCGGATCAGGATAGTCACCCGTCCATCCGGCACGGCTCACTTGGTAATCCATCTCGCGTTGTCGGTCGAGGTATACTTTCCATTCCTGATTTTGCAGCGTCACATTGATGTTCAGGTTTTTCTTCCACATCTGCTGAATTGCCTCGGCGATAATGCGATGGCCCTCGGTAGTGTTATAGAGAAGATCCAGCGAAGGGAAGTCCTTGCCATCGGGGTAGCCTGCCTCGGCCAGAAGGCGCCGGGCCTCCTCGACATTACCGCCGATCCGGGCCCGGGCCGTGTAGCCGGCAACTCCGGGTGGCGTGAAGAAATCCGCCGGCATCTGCTCTCCCTTTGTCACGTTTTTCACGAGACTTTCGCGGTCGATCGCCATGGCGAGCGCCTTCCGTACGCGAACATCGTCACACGGTTTTCGAGTCACGTTGAAGCGATAAAAATACGAGGCCAAGTGTGGCTTGATACGCAACTCATCAACGTAGTTGGCCTTGTAGGTTTCAATCTTGTCGTTGTGGAGATTGTAAATATTGTGGATCTGCCCCGCGCGAAACGTGTTCTCCTGCGTGGTCTCCAGTTGGATGGGATAAAAGTGAATCTCGTCCAGCTTTGTCGTGGCGGCGTCCCAGTAAGTCTTGCTTTTTACTACGACCAACTTCCGGTCGAGTTCCCATGACTTCAAGGTGAATGCTCCGTTGCCCACGAAGTTTTCAGGCTTTGTCCAGCCGCTGCCGCGCTTGGTCATCCCGTCGTGCTTTTCCACCGTGGCAATGTGGACGGGGAACCAAGTGTAGTGATTGAGCAGCGAGAGAAAGTAGGGAGTCGGCGCATTGAGTGTGATTTGAAGCGTCCGATCATCCAATGCCTTGACCCCCACCTTGGAGAAATCCGTCAACTTGCCGGAGCTGTAATCCTCGGCACCCTCCATGACAAACAGCATGTACGCATACTTTGAGGCAAGAGCAGGGGTGAGGATGCGCTTGTACGACATCGCAAAGTCGTTCGCAGTGACCGCATCCCCGTTCGACCACTTGGCATTCTCACGGAAGTGAAACGTGTACACCTTGCCGTCCTCGGAGATGTCCCATTTTTCCGCCACACCCGGAACCGGATGTAGGTCAACCGGATCCTCGGCAACCAGACCTTCGGTCAGCGAGGCGATGATATGGTGCTCGGGAACACCCGTAACAACGTGCGGGTCAACATCCTCCGGTTCGGAGCCGACCGTTATTTTCAGGATTTTCAGCTCGGGGCCACCCGGTCCGCCGGAGCCGTTTTCGTTCCCTCCGGAACCGCAGCCGATCAGGATTACAGAGGCGAGGCCAATTGCGGCCAGTGAGATCATTCGATGGATCATTGTAGAATAATGGATGGAGTATCTGCGCTTGGCCAAGCGCTTGGCCAGCGAAACGGCGCAAAGCTTTGCCGCTTGGCCAAGCGAAAGTCAATGACTCTAACCGCCGGGCATTTGGAATGTTGAAAAAACAGCCGGGCCTCGCGAAGATCACCCCCAGCCGATTAATACCATGAGCGACAAACTAACCAATGATCAGATCAACGAGGCCTTGGCCAAGCTGCCGGGCTGGACCTTCGCCGAGGACAAACTCAGCCGGGAATACCGGTTCGCTAATTTCACAGAGGCGATGGGCTTTATCAACGAAATGGCCTTCGCCTGCGAAAAAGCCAACCACCACCCGGAACTGTTTAACGTCTATAGTAGAGTGGAAATAGAACTCACCACCCACGATGCCGGCAATAAAGTAACCCAAAAGGATGTGGACTTAGCGGCTGAAATCGAAAAAATAGCCAACAAAAGAGTCTGACCCACCAACTTTTAAGTTGCTTAAA
>WTHH01000085.1:6727-8591 GCA_011523195.1 Verrucomicrobiales bacterium | reverse complement strand
GCGTTGAGCCGCGCAGAAAGTGATCAGTCGACGAAGAGAAACTCGTTGAGGTTGATCAGCGCGAGCGCGAGCCTGGCCAGGGCCTCAATGTCCCCTGGTTCCTGCTCGGCGATAAACCTCTTGGCCAGGCGCAGTTCATGTTCGCTTGGCTGCCGCTGAAACAATTGGCCGTACAGGTCACGCACGGCTACGGATTTGTCCCGCTTGGCCAAGCGCTTGGCCAAGGCCACGGCACGGTCCACCGAAAAGTCTGAGTTCAACAAAATCAGCGACTGCGGCGCGGTGGTGGATTCCTTCCGGCGCGAGCAGGATGCTGTGCCGTCCGGCCGGTCGAACAACTCGAACAACGGATAGCGCAGGTTGCGCCGGACAAACAGGTAGACGCTCCGCCGGTGATGATCCTCGACCGACTTGCTGACCGGCCACTGGTTGTTGAGCAGCGTGCTAGTGATCTCGCGAGGGAGGGGTGGACGCACACCCGGGCCGCCAGCTCGCTGGGTGGTCTGGCCGCTGATGGCGAGGAGCGTGTCCCTCAGGGTTTCTCCGTCGAGCCGCCGCCGGTTCATTCGTGAGTAAAGCCGGTTTTCCGGGTCGGCATCCAGCCGCTTTTCCCAAGTGTCTTCTTCGCCCCTGCTGGACTGCCGGTAGGTGGCGGAGCTGAGCAGCAGCCGGTGCATCGACTTGAGGCTCCAGTTGCGCCGGTGCAATTCCGCCGCGAGCCAGTCGAGCAATGCCGGGTGGGTGGGGCGTTCGCCGGTGCGGCCAAGGTCACTCGGCGTGGCCGCCAGCGGTTGACCAAAGTGAAACTGCCAAAGCCGGTTGGCGATGGTGCGCCGGAAAAGCGGGTTGCCGGTGGCGCCCATCCATCGGGCGAGCTGGGCACGGTTGGTCGCCCGCGCGGGCGTTTGGTTTGCCCGGGCGATGCGCGGCACGGCAGGCTGCACGACCGGGCCGGCCCGGCGGAAATCCCCGCGAACCGCGAACCGTGTGGACACCGGCTTGGCAGTCTCGGCCATGACGCGTCCCTTTCCGCGTCCCTTGCCTAAATCCTGTTCGCTGAACGTGAGCCCGCCCTCGAAAAACGCGCGCAGCCGGTAAAAGTCCGCCTGGCTGATTGGGTCGTCCTTGTGGTCGTGGCATTGGGCGCAGCCGATGCTCAAGCCGAGAAACACCGAGCCGACCGTGGCGGTCATCTCGTTGAGCACCATGTGTCGTCGCTCGGCGTTGAGGTTGATGTCCGGCATGTCCTGCCCGGCGAGCAAAAAACCGGTGGCCGTCGTCGCCTCGGCGGAGACAGTGTCGCCGGCGAGTTGATGGAGGACAAACTGGTCGTAGGGAAGGTCGGCGTTGAGCGCACCGATTAGCCAGTCGCGATAGCGCCACGCGTTGGGGCGAACTTTGTCGTGTTCGAAGCCGTCGGTCTCGGCGAACCGCGCGAGGTCGAGCCAGTGCTGCGCCCAGCGTTCGCCGTAGGCCGGGGAGGCCAGCAGCGAGTCGAGCAGCCGCTCGTATGCGTCCGGCCGTGGATCGGCCTCGAAGGCGGCGACCGCCTCTGCACTCGGCGGCAGGCCAAGCAGGTAGAAATGGAGTCGGCGGATCAGCGTCCGTCGATCGGCCTCCGGCGCTTGGCCAAGCCCGTGTGGCTGCAGCCTTGCAGCGATGAAATGGTCGATGGGATTGGCTAATTGCCCGGCCTGTGGCACCTGTGGAATTGCCGCCTGGCCAAGCGGTTGCCATGCCCAGTGGGCGCGATCCTTCGCGGTGATGGTTGGCTCGACTATGGCGTGCTGCTCCTCCGCTTGGCCAAGTGCTAGCCCGGTTAGCAGGGCGATGGAGCCGAAGCGCCGCATCACGCAAAAATCTC
>WTHH01000085.1:0-6627 GCA_011523195.1 Verrucomicrobiales bacterium | reverse complement strand
GCTAGCCCGGTTAGCAGGGCGATGGAGCCGAAGCGCCGCATCACGCAAAAATCTCCGTGACCACCCGGCCGCCGACGTCGGTGAGGCGTTCGTCCCGGCCATTGTGAAAGTAGGTGAGATTCTCGTGGTCGATGCCCAGCGCGTGGAGGATGGTCGCGTGGAGATCGTGCACGTGCACCTTGTTTTGCTCCGCGCGCAGGCCGACCGGGTCGGTTGCGCCGTGGGCCATGCCGCCGCGCACACCGGCGCCGGCCAGCCAGACGGAGTAGCCCCACGGGTTGTGGTCGCGGCCGGTGCCCTGTTCGCTCATCGGCATGCGGCCAAACTCACCGCCCCAGATGACGAGCGTGTCGCGCAGCAGCCCACGCGCCTTGAGGTCGGTCAACAACCCGGCGATCGGCAGGTCGGTTCGACGGCAATACTTCGTGTGGTTTTCTAGGACGTTGGAATGGGCATCCCAGCCGCCGGTGTCGCCGGAGTAAAGCTGCACGAAGCGCACGCCTTTCTCGATCATCCGACGGGCGAGCAGGCAGCGTGTGCCGAACTCGGTCGTCTCCTTTTGGCCGATGCCGTACAGCCGGCGCGTGGCCTCGCTCTCGCGGGAGATGTCGACGATCTCCGGCGCGGCAGATTGCATGCGGAATGCCAGCTCGTAGGTGTTCACGCGGGCGGCGAGCCGGTCGTCAAAGTCGCGCGCAGCGAGGTGGTCGCGATTGAGTTCGCCGATAAGGTCGAGCATATGGCGCTGGCCGCGGACGCTGATGCCGGTCGGCGGCTTGAGGTTGAGGATGGGATTCGCGCCGGGCCGCAGGGTGGTGCCCTGAAAACTGCCGGGGAGAAACCCGCTGCCCCAAGCCGGCGGGCCGCCCTTGAGTCCGCCGCCCGGATCCGGCAGCACGACGAATGCCGGCATGTCACGGTTCTCTGTGCCCAGCCCGTACGCCACCCACGCGCCGAGGCTCGGCTTGCCCATGAGGATCGAGCCGGTGTTCATCTGGTAGACCGACTGAGGGTGGTTGACGCTGTCGCCGTGGCAGCCGCGCATCACGCAGAGTTCGTCAGCGTGTGAGGCGATGTGCGGCAGGAAATCGCTGATCTCAAGTCCCGATTGGCCGCGTGGCCGGAACGGTTTGATCGGGCCAAGCAGGGGATTCTTTGCCACCTTGCGCCGGGTCATCACCTCACCAAAACTACCCGGCAACGGTTGGCCGGCATGTTTGGCCAAGTCCGGCTTGGGATCGAACAGGTCCATGTGGCTTGGCCCGCCGTGCATGAACAACCAGATGACGCGCTTGGCACGAGGGGCAAAGTGGGGATTGCGCGGTGCCAGCGGATCGCCCGCGCTTGGCTTAGCTGCTTGGGCGTCCTGTTGCAGTAAACCGGCCAGTGCCAATCCGCCAATGCCTCCGCCCGCCTTCAGCAAAAACTGACGGCGATCGTGGTGCTGCGGAAAATGCGCCTGGCAAGGCGGCATCGCTGGAGTTGACCGGTTCACTTGCACCCTTTTTAGCGGATTCAGATAGGTTAGGCAACTGCGCTTGAGGTTGAATAACGCACGTAGAATAAGGAAGCCCGGACGACGAAAGGGGAGAGGTGCCGGCAACGTTGCGAAATAACCGCTTGCCCAGTTTGGCCAAGCGGGGTTGTGCTTCGGGGTTCGCCTCTCTAGGCTGCGGCGCTTTGAAGTTGCAGCAGTCATGAGAAAAATCTTTTACGCGTTGGCCGCGCTTGGCCTTGGCGTGGTCAATCTGGCCAAGGGGGAGGGGCTCATCACCAACGGCGGCTTTGAGTCCGGCGATGGTGAGGGGACGGATGACTGGAACTCGACGCTGGGCTCGCCGCCTGCGCGCACGGATGCCGAGGCGCACAGCGGCAAGTACAGCATGCGCTCGACGCTCAAGAACGACGGCCCGGTGCCAAGCGAAGGGCACCTTGGCCAGTCGGTGGTCAGCGGTGTGGCCGGGGGCAAGACGTACGACCTGACGTTTTGGGCGAAGCAGACCGATCATGGCGTGAGCTACGTGCAGGAGTACGCGATCGAGTGGTACGACGACAACGGTGCGCGGCTCCTGGGCAAGGGGCTGACACGATTCCGTGGTGGCAATGACAAGTGGGCCAAGGTTTCGGCAGAGGGCATCCCTGCCCCGGTGGGGGCGACCGGTGTGCGGTTGGTGTTTCGATTTGTGACCGGTGCCGTAGCTGGCGGCTCCGGCGAGGTGTTCATCGACGACGTGGCGCTGGTGGCCAGCGACGGCTCGGCGCCGGTGGCGGTTCAGCTAAGCGAGGTGAAACTGCCCGTTAGTGTGAAAAAACCGGCCCCGAAAAAAATCACCCAAGCCAAGCCGGCCAAGCCGGTGAAACCGGCGGCAGCGCTTGGCCAAGCGGGAGCCAACCCGGACGCCAGCGACCCGACGTGGGCCGGGGTGACGGCGGTGTTGAAGCAGGGGGTGGCCAAGGCGGATCGCGACTCGCTGCAAAAGTGCATGCGCGACCTGGGCACGCTGCGGCGCAAGTGGCGTCAATCACCGGCGATCAGCGAGGCCTCGGAGTTGGTTGTCCTGTACCTGTTCACCAAGTCCAAGCCGGAGCAGTTCACGCCCTCGGCCGTTCGCTGGCTGTCGCGTTACCCGAAGAGCGAGTGGGCGCGCGACGTGATGGTGGACACGGTGTACCTGCAGATTGATCAGGCGCTGTACCGCGATGCGGGGAAGTTGATCGGCGAGTTTTTGGGCCGGTTCCCCGGGGACGCCGAGGTGCCCAAGTTCAAGATTCTTCAAAACCACGTCAAAAAATTTGCGGAGGCCACGGAGAAAAACCGGCTGAAGTAAGTTCTCATTTTTTCACAAGACATGTCACAATCATCTGAAGCGGACGGCGCGTTGGCGGAACAACTCGCCGGCAAAACCGCTGCGCTCAAGCAGGAACTCAGGAAGGCAATTGTCGGGCAAGACGCCGTGATCGATGACGTGATTCTGGCGTTATTTTGCGGCGAACACGCGTTGCTCACCGGTGTGCCGGGGCTGGCCAAGACGCTGCTGATCCGGTCGCTGGCGGAGGCGCTGGATTTGTCGTTCAAGCGCATCCAGTTCACGCCGGACCTGATGCCGTCGGATATCACCGGCACGGACATCGTGCAGGAGGACCCGGAGAGCGGCCGGCGTCAGCTCGAGTTTCTGCAGGGGCCGGTGTTTGCGAACCTACTGCTGGCGGACGAGATCAACCGCACGCCGCCGAAGACGCAGGCGGCAATGCTGCAAACGATGCAGGAGCGCGAGGTCAGTGTCGGCCGGGAGACCTACGCGTTGCCGAGCCCGTTTTTTGTTTTCGCCACGCGCAACCCGATCGAGCAGGAGGGTACGTACCAGTTGCCGGAGGCGGCGACGGACCGGTTCATGCTGTCGATCCAGGTGAACTACCCGACGGTCGACGAGGAGATCGGCGTGGTGAGCGAGACGACCGGGGTGGATTCGCCGGAGTTGTCGCCGGTGCTTTCCGGTGCGGAGGTGCTGCAGTTTCAGCGGCTCGTCCGGGCGATGCCGGTATCACAGGACGTCATCCGCTACGCCGTGCTGCTGGCCAACGCCAGCCGACCGGAGAGCGGGCAGGCGACCGACACCATCCGTGAGTACGTCCGGTTCGGTGCCGGGCCTCGTGCGTCGCAATACCTCATTCTCGGGGCCAAGGGCCGGGCCGCCATCGCGGGCGATCCCTGCGTGAGTTTTGACCACGTCCGCGCGGTGGCAAGGCAGGTGCTGGAGCATCGTGTGCTTTGCAATTTCAAGGCCCGATCCAATGGGGTGGATGAGGGCCGGATCGTTGAGGAGATCCTCAGCGCCGTCAGCGAGACGGACTAACGCACACATGGTATTCCGGTGAACACCCCACTGGCCATCGACGACAAACTACTCGCGCTCGCGGGGGATCTGCCGTTGCTTGCGCGCAACGTAGTCGACGGTTACTTTCATGGCCTGCACCGCAGTGCGCGGCGTGGCTCTAGTCCGGTTTTTGCGGCGCATCGGCCGTACATGGCGGGGGACCCGGCGCGGTTGGTCGACTGGCGCGTCTGGGCCAAGACGGATCAGCTTTACATCCGCGAATACGAGCAGGAAACCAATCTGCGCGGCTATCTTTACCTCGATACCAGCCGGTCGATGGCCTACGGCGACGGCGCCCAAAACAAGATGGCCTACGCCCGATTGCTCTGCGCTGTGCTGGCCTTGTTGATGCAAAACCAGAACGACGCACCCGGCATCGGGTTTATCGGCCAGACCGATTACGGGGATCGCGTACCGGTGATACCGCCAAGCAGCCGGGGCGATCATCTTCACGCGTTGCTGGATCGACTGGCGCGGACGGAGGCGGACGGCGAGGCCGATGACCTCGGGCAGTTCGCCGGACTGCTCGCGCTGGGCCGTGAGCGGGCGGTCTCCGTGCTGCTGTCGGACGGGTATTTTCCCGAACAACAGGGCCGCGACTTCTTCACCCAACTCAACGAACGCGGCCACGAGGTTTTATTTTTGCACGTGCTGCATCGCGACGAGGTCGATCCGCAGTTCGAAGACGACGTCCTGTTCGTCGACAGCGAGACCGGCGCTGAGATCGAGGCTGACGGCCGGGCCATGCGCGCCGGGTACGATAAAAAATTCGGCGCGTTCCTTCGCTCGATCGAGTTGCTCTGTCTTGAGCATGAGACCGCCTACTGCCGCATCATCACCGACGAGCCGATGGATCTCGCCCTGTCCGCGTTCCTGTCCCGGCGCGCCGAACTGTTTTAGCTGAGATGAGCTTCACCAACCCATGGCTGTTTGCCGCCGGCGTGGCGTGCCTCGCGATTCCGGTCTGGGTGCATCTGCAGCGCCGCCGTCAGCCGCGCCGGGTTGTGTTCAGCACAAACCGCTTCATTGATCCGAGCGAACTGTCCACCCGCAAGAAGCGCAGCATCCAGGATTGGCCGCTATTCCTTCTCCGCTGCCTCGCGGTGCTGTTCCTTGCGTTGGTTTTTTCGAAGGTCTTTTTCGCCGGTATGGCAGCCACGCCCAAGCCGCAGCGCGAGGCGATTGCGCTGGTGTTCGATCGCTCCGCCTCGATGCAGGCCCTGTCTGGAGATGAAACTGTGCTCGACGAGGCCAAGCGCTTGGCCAAGCGGGCGCTCAATGAGACCGGCCACGGCAGCCAGGTCGCGATCCTGTTTGCGCCGGGCCAGACGGACGAGCCGGTGCGTTGGATGCGCCCCTCCGAGGCCAAGCGCACGCTGGATGCCGCCACGCCGTCACACCGGATGGGCGACCTCGCGGCGTCGATTCACAAAGCCGCCCAGTCGCTTGGCCGGTTTGGCCCAGACTTTCCAAAGATCATTCATGTCGTGAGCGACCTGCAGCTCAGCGCGATCGAGGCACTCGGCGACCTCACCCTGCCGCCCAACGTCACCCTGCGCGTGGCCAAGGCCGGTGAACTGGAGCCGGTGAACGGCGGATTTCAGGTCGGCGCCCGTGGCCGGGGCGTGTTGCGAACCGGCGTTTATCGCCACTCGCAGCCAAGCGGCATGGTTACCGTGCAGGACGAATTGCATGGAGAAGCGGAGGCCGTGCGCCTGGCCAAGCGCGAGTTGGATCTGGCCAACGGACAGACTGCACTCGCCGTTCCGTACACTGCCGGCAACCGGTACGGCTGGTTGGCGCGCACGCTCACCACTCCGGGCGGGGACGCCTGGCCGGGCGATGACCGCGCGTTTGACGCCTTTTACGTTCAGCAACCGTTGCCGGTGCTGTTGATCGAGCCGAAGTCGACCGCGAAGACGTTTCTTCGCAAAACATTTTTCCTCGCCCGGGCACTCTCACCGGAAAACTTCAGCGATGAAATCCCGATGCAGTTTGAGCTGCATCACGGCATGCCGACCTCTGCGGCTGCGGAATTATTGACGCTCACTAAACCGGACAGCAGTCGGGGCCTCGTGGTGTTGCCGGACGGGGCCAACCTGACCGCGGGCGGCGCCGCTGCGCTCAAGAAATTCGTCGCCAGCGGCGGCGGGTTGCTGGTTTTCGGCGGGCCTGAATTTCAGGCCGGATCGATCGATGCGGCGCTTGACGAACTGCTGCCGGTTTCGGTTGGAGGGCCGGAGCCGCTTGATGGGATGGCCACCCTCGAGGCGGTCTCGGTGCGCCATCCGCTGTGGGGCGAGTTGAGCGCGGAGTATCGGCGCCGGTTGCGCCGGTTGTCCTTGACGCATCGCCACGCAGCCACGGTTCGGGACGGTGCCGTGACGCTGGCGAGCTTTGCCGATCGTGTCCCGTTCGTCGTCGAGAAAACGCATGGGGCCGGGCGCGTGATTTTCGTGAACGCCAGCGCGGACCGTAGCTGGGGCAAGTGGCAGACGGACGGGGCGTTGTTCGTGGTGACCTCGCACCTGCTTGCCGTGCGCGCCGCCGGTCAGGCCGAGAACCATCGGCGCGACGTCACCACGCAGGGCAGTGCCGGCCAAACGCTCACGCTGAGGTTGCCGGAGAATTCCGCCGGCCAGGCGTTTGAGCTGAACAAAAAATCATTCACGGCGAATGATGAAAATCGGCTTGTCGTCGATCTGCCGGAAGAGCCCGGCGTGTATTCGCTGAACGACGAGCAGGGCGGGCT
>WTHH01000382.1 GCA_011523195.1 Verrucomicrobiales bacterium | reverse complement strand
AGGCATACCTTCCGCGCTTGGCCAAGCGCCGACATTTCGGAAATGAGCAAACAACCCACTCGTTGACGGCATTGATGGCAGCTTGCGCTTGACCAAGCCGAGCAAACGAAAAAGACACCCACGAGGCGCGGTGGCATCCACAACAAAGCCAACCCGAAACTCGATGGGTTCACCTTCTCGTTCCCCTCGCAGCGTGACCGCGTCCGTAGTTTCGCAAAAAGCGGTCAGCTCAGTTCGATCAAAATACTCAACACCCAGTCGCTGGGCTTCTCCAACCAAATGCTGATCAAAATCAGCTCGAAACCAGTGCGTATCAGCCACCTCATCCCGCGGACTGGCCGCAACGAGTAGTTGGCGCTGCCGTTTCTCGTCGTCGGAAAAATCCCGGCCAAGATTATGATGAAAAAAGGAAAACCCCCGCTTCAAACCGCAACCGATCGCCGGAAATTCACGCTGCCATTCCCCCCAGCGACGGAACGGGAGCAACTGTGGAAGATCGAATTGTTCAGCCAGTTGTTGAAGAAAAAGATTCGTCAGTGGAGTGGAGGATTCCCCAATCGCGAACCTCGGGTGCGTTCCCCTCTCGATGAGCACAACGGTTCGCCCCATCTGTCGGGCAACCATCGACATGAGCGCCCCACCGAAACCGCCGCCCACGACTGCAATTTCCGCCCGATGCTCCATGCTATTCACCTCGGGCGAGCCTGCCCGTCTAGAGGTCCAGTGGGCCAATCATTTTATCGCCCAGCATCTCGTAAATACCCACGAGGTAATCGTTCTCCATCACTTCGCCCACCTTCAGTTGGCCCATTAGCGTCACGGCCTGGTCCATGATCGGCTCCACGCCGTCTCCCTCCATCTTAATGCTGATCCACTCGTTGATTTTTGGCACAGTGCCAAAGCAGCACATCGACTGGTCGCGCATGATCAACAGCTCGGTCACCTTCCCGTTTTCGACCTTCAACGGCAGCATAAAACCGCGGATGGCCATCGGCTTTTCGTTGAACTCCTTGATGCCGTCCGGAATCTGTGCGTTGAGCTTGGCCAACTCGACCTTGTTCGTCACTGGATCCAGCGGCACCTCGTAGGCGAACGATGCCAGCTTGTCGAATGTCACCGTTTTGTAGCCATCAATCTCGTCGGGCAACGGCGGCAACTCCTCCACAGGCTGCACCAATTCGATAAGGTTTGTCTCAGTTGTGAGCGGTTCCGAAACGGAGATCACATTGGTCGTCTCCGGCTGCGTTGGATTTTCTTCGATCTGGGTAGATACGGCCACCAGAGGAGCATTGGTATCCGGCCCCGTCACTACGATAACCGGTTCCGAGTTGGTCTGCATAAGCTCCGTGATGGTTTCGCTCTGGCTGTCGAGTTGTTCCCTCGTTAAGGCAGGCCCATCCGCTTTCCGGTGAGTTGGGTTGATGAAAACCACGTAAGCGGCAAGGCACACCAACACCAATACAATCGCCTTCATCACATGCCATTTCCACATCGGAGTTTCGCCCGACCTTTGCATTTTAGTTTCCCTTCGGATAATTGAACGCCACGTTTCTATAGACTTTGCCGAGGACGGTTATCTCTGGCAAGACCGCATCAAACGTCCCGGCGTCACTCAGCCAATCCGCCTTGGCCAGAAACTCGGAGGTATCTCCCACGGTCTCACCGGTGACAGGATTGGCCACCGCCTCAAACACGAGCTTGGCATTCCCCCCCTCCAGCTTGGCCAAGACCTCGAACGACTCCAGTTTCATTCGGAGAAAATTCGCCATATGCGGCTTGTAAAACCAGGCGGTCACCGTCCCGGCCTCGGCATTCACCAAAAACTCAATATGTGCATCCTCGTTACCAAGCGTCACCCCGGCGCCACCGTTAGGCGGTTCATGGTGATGAGGCTCATCGTGCGCGTGGTCATGGCCATGATCGGCAGGAGCGTCCCTACCGCACCCCGCTTGGCCAAGCGCAATAATGGCGGCGACGAAAAACAGAATCTTTGAACTTAACTTTTTCATGAAGAGGATATCAGGTTTGCGGCCACGTTTGTGCTGTAAGCCTTCGCAGCTGGAACGAGACCAGCCAAGGCTCCCAATACCAGCATGGCCAACGGGGCCCAGAGCATGACCCACTGTGGCTCTAGCGGATCCAACACTATCCCTGTCTCAGTACGTATGTACCAGGCAGCCACAAACATAATAATAAAATACACCACAAATCC
>WTHH01000492.1 GCA_011523195.1 Verrucomicrobiales bacterium | reverse complement strand
TCGCTGGACGGATTGATCGGTGGTTGGCTGTCCCTGGCCAGGCCGGAGCCGTTGGGGCCCCGGTACTGGTTCCACTCGGAGCCAAGCGCTTGGCTAAGCGCGAGGGGGAGAAGGAGTGTCGTAAAAAAAATGGCTCGAATCATTGGCTCCGGAAAAGCGAAACGAATTCGCCCGGAAGTGCAAGCGCGAAACGGGCTCCGCTCGCACTTCACCGCTTGGCCAAGCAATGGGCTCATTTTCTTTTATCGTGATGAGACTGCCGGTAGGTTGCCTTTGTCGATGAGAAAACCGATGCACACCGAGTTGACGTCGAGGCTGGTCTGTCTGTTGGCTATCGGCTGGTCTGCCGGTGCAGCACAAGCCGCCCCGGTGATTTCACTCGTTGAATCTTCCCGTGAAGTTGGTCAGCCGGTTGTCGTGAACTTTTCCGGCGTAACAAAAAACAGCAAGGCTTGGGTTGGCGTTTTCCGAAAGGGAAGAAAACCAAGCCGGAACAATGCCGAGTTCTGGCTTTACGTTGACGGCACGACGGTGGGCTACACCGGGTTGGTATCTGGCACGTTGAGTTTTCCTGAAAGTGGTTTGTCCAAATCAGAGGCCAAAAAGTCGCTGGCGTCGCTTTGGAGCAGGCACAAGAGCCTCCTGCTCCGGGAACGTGCGAAGGAGATTTCCGCAAAAAAAATCACGTTGAATGGGAATTCGTTGCGCTACACGCAGAAGGTTTTTGGAAGTGCCCCCAAGACCGGTCGCTCGCTTTGGATTTCCCTGCACGGCGGCGGGAGCGCCCCTGCCTCGGTCAATGACCAGCAGTGGCGCAACCAGTTGCAACTTTACCAACCGAAGGAGGGATACTATGTCGCACCCCGTGCGCCGACGGATAGTTGGAACATGTGGTTTAAGCCGCACATCACTCCATTGTTTGACCGGTTGATCGAGAACTTCGTGGTGAAGCACCGGGTCAACCCCGATAAGGTGTACGTGCTGGGATACTCGGCTGGAGGGGATGGGGTTTATCAGATCGGCCCAGGGATGGCGGACCGGTGGGCGGCGGCATCGATGATGGCGGGGCATCCGAACGATGCCAAGCCGGACAATTTGCGAAACATTGGCTTTGGTCTGTTCATGGGCGGCAACGATTCATCCTACAATCGCAACGGCATGGCGAAGATGTGGAAAGGGCTGCTCGCCGGTTTGAAGGAAAAGGATCCCGGTGGGTACGATCACATGGTGCGCATTTATCCCGGGCTGGGGCACTGGATGAACCTGCGTGACGCCGAGGCGTTGCCCTGGATGGCCAAGTTCACGCGGGACCCTTGGCCGGACAAGGTCATCTGGAGGCAGGACGGAGTCACCCAGTCACGGTTTTATTGGTTGGGCGTTTCGAAGAGCGACCATGCGAAAGGACGCCGCATCGAGGCGACTGTCAGGGGGCAGACGGTCAACCTGTCGACCAAGCAGACCAGCCGGGTCACCGTTCGTTTGTCCGATGCGCTGGTGGATCTGGACCGTGCGGTGACGGTGAAATACAACGGCAAGGTGAAATTCAGGGGGAATGTTGATCGACTGAAAAGCAGGATGAGCGAGTCATTGGCAGCGCGCGCGGATAGCAGTTCCGCCGCTTACGCGACTATCACGGTGGGTAAAGATTCGAGCGTCAGGGTAAACGGCAGATTGGCGGAAGAACGGTTCCTAAAAGCAGGGAAGTATCGTGCGGTGTTGTTTGCCAATGACTCCACCAGCGAACTTGCCTCGTCCGAATTCGAAGTCAGTCTCCCGAGACCAACCTTGAAGGGAAAGCGAAACAAGGACGGCACATTGACGTTCACCTTCGAGGGCAACCTTGAACGCGCACCAACCGCGCTCGGGCCTTGGCGGAAACTTAACTCAAAGAGCCCCTACACGCTTCAACCGGCAGGCGGGAACGGTTTTTTTCGGGCAGTGCAGTAGGCTCCGCGTAAGTTAACGCTTGGGCAGCTTGGGTTCGCGGGTTAATTGGTAACCGCGGTACCAGTTTTGATCCCACAAACCGCGAAGGGAAACCTTCTCCGTGTGGCCGTCGGCGAAGCCGGCGTTGATGGAGTAGTTGTGCCTGTTGACAAAAAACCGTCTCATGCCGTTATCGGCGCCGGTTTTTTTGCCGCTGTAATTTGGCGGAGGCGGATCGGTCGGCCGGGGCCATGCGTCCACCCAGTTGCCGTCGCCATAAACAGGCAC
>WTHH01000027.1 GCA_011523195.1 Verrucomicrobiales bacterium | reverse complement strand
CGGCTGGCCGGTTTACCGATGTTCTCCGAGACGTTGGTAGTGAAGGCGATGACGTCGTGGTTTAGCGTCCGCTCGAGTTCGCGGCAGCGCTCTATGGTGAAGGAGGCGTTGTCCTTCATCTGCTTGAGGTGCTTTTTCGGGACGAGTCCCTCGTCGCAAAGTGCCTCGGCCGCGAGCAGTTCGATGTCCAGCCAGATTTCGAGTTTTCGCTGCTCCGTCCAAATGTCCCTCATCTCGGGACGGGTGTAACGTCCTATCATGCGCGGGCAGTGTAATGCACTTGGCCAAGCGCTGCGAGTGAGATGTGTGCCGGGCCGCTTGACCCGGGCCGGTGGGGCGGTCAAAGATGCCGCATGCGCCGTTTTCTTTTCATGATCGCCGGCTTGGTTTGCACTGCAGCGCTTGGCCAAGCGAAGGATTTTTATGTCCACGACTGGACGAAGATTCATGCCAATAAACACTTTTGGGCCGAGGGAGGTGCCGTGGGGGATTTTAACCGGGACGGCCACGGCGATCTCGTGGTGGGGCCGTACTGGTATGCCGGGCCGGATTTCAAGGCCAGGCACGAGATTTATCCGGCAGCGGAATCGTTCGAGATGAAGGACAAGGACGGCAAGACCGTCAAGGTGCCCGGTTTTCCGGGGGCGATCAGCGGGCGCAACGGTTACTCGGCGAATTTCCTATGCTACGTATACGACCTGAACAGCGATGGTTGGGACGATGTGCTGGTGATGGGTTTTCCCGGCAAGGAGTCGCCTTGGTTTGAGAACCCAAAGGGCAAGCCGGGCCTGTGGAAGAAACACATTTCCATCAATGTCACGGACAACGAATCGCCGCATTTTGAGGACATCACCGGGGACGGCAAGCCGGAGATCATCTGCAACTCGGAAGGTTATTTCATTTACGCCGAGCCAAACTGGGACGAGCCGGAAAAACCGTGGACCGTTCACCGCGTGACGGCCAAGGGCAAGTGGCAGCGCTTCACCCACGGTATGGGCGTGGGCGACATCAGCGGTGATGGCCGGAAGGATATCATGGACATGAACGGCTGGTGGGAGCAGCCAGAGTCGCTCAAGGGCGATCCGCAGTGGAAGTTTCATCCGTTCAAGTTTTCCCCGGGCGGCGGAGCGCACATGTACGCTTATGACGTCGACGGTGATGGGGACAATGACGTCATCACCTCACTCGCCGCACACGGCTACGGCCTGTGCTGGTACGAGCACCAAAAGAAGGATGGGAAAATTACCTTCGTGCCGCACACGTTCATGAATGCCAAGCCGGAGGAGAACAAGTACGGCGTCAAGTTTAGCCAACTGCACGCGATCGACCTCGTGGACATGAACCGTGACGGGCTGATGGACATCGTTACCGGCAAGCGATTCTGGGCGCATGGCCCGAACGGCGACGCCGAGCCCAACGCGCCTGCCGTGTTGTACTGGTTCGAGTTGCGCCGCAGCAAAAAGAACGGCGTCGACTGGATCCCGCACCTCGTCGACACCGATTCCGGGATCGGCACACAGGTCATGGCGCAGGATATTAACGGCGACAAGTGGCCGGACATCGTGGTCGGCAACAAGAAGGGCGCGTTTGTCCATTTGCAGACTCCGCGGAAGGTGACGCGCAAGGAGTGGCGCAAGGCCCAGCCCAAGCCGTACAAAGCCGATTGACAAACCACCCCGACCGGCAGATTTTTTCCCTGATATGAAAACACGATGGATGTTCGCGCTGGCTTTGTCGGCGATGCTCGTTGCCTGTGGCGGTTCCTCCGAGAGCACCAAAAAAGGGAAGGAGAAAAAGAAACCCGAAAAGGAGGAGACCGCTTCCTCTGATGACGACAACCCGCTGTTGGCTCCGGTCAATTATGTTGGTGCAGTTGGCAAGGCCAAGAAGACATCGGAAAAACGGCTGAATCTGGCCAATGTGCAAAATGCCATCAAACAGTTTCACACAGTGGAAGGGCGTTACCCCAAATCTCTTGGTGAGTTGGTGAAGGAGGGCTACTACTCCAAGCTGCCGGCCGCGCCCCGGGGGATGCGGTACGTTTACAATCCCAAAACCGGCCAAGTGGGCGTCAAGTAACTCGCTTGGCCAAGCGCTTGGTGTGCATGGGACCACCGATGTCTCTGCCGGGCGGCTAGGGTGGATTCATGAAGTTTGGCCGGACTGCATGATGACTGATGGGTGACTCTCCAAAAAAAACGTATCTTCATTGGGAC
>WTHH01000128.1 GCA_011523195.1 Verrucomicrobiales bacterium | reverse complement strand
GGCTTCGCGCGGGGCGATCTCCATCTGGTAAGCCTCAAGCTTGGTCTTGGCCAATCGGATTTCGTCGTCTCGTTTTTTTGCACGTGCAGTCTCGCGGGGTTCAATTTCCTTTTCGTATTTGGCCAATTGATCGATCGCAGTCTTATGGTCGGCCTTGACCTCATCGATGATTTTTCTTGCGGCATTGATTTCCTGGGGTGTGGCATGCCGGTTCAGCACGCGCAGGAACAACTCATCGATCATCTTCTCGTCGTCCGCCATGTCGGAGACGAGCTTGGTGATGGCGTTATCCTTGGCGCTGATGGCGTTGCCCACGGTCGGGCCACTGATGAGCGCCATGATCGGGCCAAGCTGAAGCTCGTTAGAGCGCTCACACTCGCAGGCGCTCTCGCGGGCGGGGCGGCCGAGGTTGCCGAGGAAGCCGTCGGCCAGCTTCACGCCGGAGTCCGGCAATTGCGCGGCTCGGGTGCCCTCCGGCACGCCGGGGAATTTGCTCTTGGTACCGGTGACACGGTATATTGTGTCAAACAATACCTCGGCAGGGAGACGCCTGGCCTTAGCGTGCGAGTAGTTGATGGTGTCGTCTTCATTCCACTTGTTAGTCTTAACGCTCAACTGATACGTGCGGGACTTGGTGATGATCTTTACGAGGTGACGCACGTCGAAGCCGCTCTCGATGAACTGATCGGTCAGCCAGTTGAGTAACTCCGGGTTGGTCGGCGGATTGCCGGCACGGATGTCGTCGATTGGCTCAATAATACCGGTACCGGTCATGTACCCCCAGAGGCGGTTAACATAGCTCTTGGCAAAGTACTCGTTATCAGATGCTGTCAACCATGCGGCAAAGTTTTCGCGGCGGCTAGCCTTCTTGGGTGTCTTATGATCTGCCGCGAACGGGAAGGCCGGAGGCGTGATTTCGCCGGTGCGATCATGCTTGGTTTCGCCCTCGTTTCGGTCATAAATAATCTCGTACAAAGGCTTTGCACCTTCGACCGCGGTGCCGCCGATGCGCTTGTCACCGGACTTGTCGTCCTTCTTCAGGCCGACCTGCGCGAAGTATGCAGTGGTCTCGTAGTATTGATCCTGTGTCCAACGTTCGAAGGGGTGGTCGTGGCACTTGTTGCAGTTGAACCGAGTAGCGAGAAACAGTTGAGTAGTATTCTCCATAATCTCCGTTGGCTCACGGAGCACCTTGTAGTAGGAGGCTGGCGGATTGACCTTGTTGGAGCCGCTCGCGGTGATGATTTTACGTGCAAACTCATCGTATGGTGTGTTGCTAGCGACTTCAGTACGAATCCAGTTTCGAAAATCCGCTGATCCCTCGGTTCCAAGGAACTTGCGGTTGACTAGAAGAAGGTCGGCCCACTTGTTGGTCCAGTGGTCGATGTAGTCGTCATTGCCAACAAGTTTGTCGATTAACTCGTTGCGCTTGATTTTGCTACTGCGATTGTCTTCGGCAAATTTGAGGACATCTTCGGCGGTCGGAGGCAGGCCGGTCAGGTCGAGGTGGATGCGGCGTAGAAATTCCTCATCGGATGCTATCTCGGATGGTAGCGTCTTGGTGCGCTTGAGTTTGTCTGCCACAAATTCATCGACCTTATTGTTGGTCGGCATGTCCTTCCATTCAAAGCCAGATCGGTCGCCCATCACGGTCACGATAGTGGAGGCATAGGCTCCCTCGAACCGGGCAAGCATTGGTGCTTCACCGCGTCGGGCGGTGATCACTAGGCCGCTCTTGTCGGTTGTGGCGATGTCGGAGTTGCCGGTCTCGATGAAAGACTCGGCGGTGACGTCGCGTTTCTTGCCATTGGCGTAGGTGGCGATCACGCGCATCTGCTGCTTGTCACCAATCTTTTGCACCACTGGGTTTTTTGGTGAAAGCTCAATGCCGGTGACTCGCGGTGAGTCAAACTCCAGCTTGGCTCCGCCGGCGATCCAGCTCTTGAGAATCTCGTAATAGTCCTCGCCCATCTTGGTCAACTGACCGCCCTCATGAGGAACAGAGGCGGAGGCCTTGAGCAGGATGAGGCTGTTATCGGGCGAGGCTACATTCACGCGGCGGCTAGCGAGGTCGTCCGTGAAAGCGCGGATGTCATAGATCGGATCGTACCCGCGAAGCGAGAGTTTGAAACCGTTTTTGCCGTCCTTGGCTCCGTGGCAGGTTCCGGCGTTGCATCCCAGCTTGGAGAGCACAGGCATCACGTCGCGCACGTAGTCCGGCTTGAAATCGCCGCTAACCCCGGCCACGCGAACCGTAAGAGTAGTCTTTTGGTTTTTGTGGAAAATCTCGAGCTTGGCCTCGCCATCCTTCATTGGCTCGACCATGCCGCTTTTACTGACCTTGATAACATCGGAGTCCACCTTGAACGCAAAGTCACGCGAGGCATCGTAGCTTTCACCGTTGCCCTTCACCGCTGTGAGCAAGAGTTGGTTGTAGTCGAACTTGCCGTTCAGGTTGATTTCAGAAGGCTCGACTGACAGGGCGATGACGTCCTGCAGCTTTTCGTCCGCCATCGGCACGGCCATGAAGGCCCGCTTCAGGCCAAGCGCTTGGCTATCGTAGAGACGCACCACGCCGTCCGCTCCGCCGACAGCAATCGTGTTGCCGTCTGGGCTGAATGCCGTGGAGTAAACCGAAGTGCCTAGCGAGACCTTGGCCAGGAGCTTGACCTGCTTGGTGTGGTACTCGGCGGAAAGTTTTTTGGATTTGCCATCGAGTGGCCGCTCAAAAGCCTTCTTTAATGCATCGTTCACGCTGCTGTCGTAGTCGGAGTGATACAGGTGAACCGAGCCGGTGCCGTTGTAGCTGCTGCCGGCGATCATCTTTTTGCCGTCCGGCGCGAAGTCGAGGGAGAAAATCCGACCCGGCATCGGCGGGAACTTGCGGACGAGGTTCGAGTTGTCGCCGATTACGCGCTTGGTCACACGCGTCAACCGGAAAACCTGCGGCACACCGTCCGAGCCACCGACGAGCACTTCCTCTTTTTTCGGGTGCACCGTGATGGCGTGGATGCCGCCCTTGAGTGCGCCCGGAGTGATGGAGGTGATGTTGTCTACAAACCGCGAGGTGGCCACCTCGGTCAGTTTCACCGCCATGTCGCGGCCAACCGAGACAAGGTGATCGCCCTTGTTATTCCAGACCGTGTCCAGCACCCAGTCATCGTGGTGATTTTTAAATAGAACCTGTTTGCCGCTGCTGATGTCAAACGCCCGAAGCGTCGAGTCCGAAAGGCCGACAGCAACTTTCTTGTTGTCTGGCGACCAACTGATGCCGTAGAGCGTGTCGAACCCGACCGGGATGGACATCGACAACCGCTTACTGCCGACGTTCCAAATCTGAATTTCACCGGAACGCGCCGGTAGTCCGCCGGCCACTGCTAGCTTTTTGCCATCGTGTGAAAACTTCACCTTCTGCACGCGCTCGGATAACCCAACCAAGCGGCCGGCCAGGCCGGATCCGTCGGCGTGATGAAGCAGCACCTCATGGTACCCGGCCAAAGCGATCAGTGTGCCGTCTGGTGAATAGTCGATGGAAGAGATGACCGGCGGCATGCTGTACACCGGCGGGTTGTCCATGTTGTAACGCTGCTTGGCACTAGTCGGTGTATCATCCTCCGCACCCTCGGCCACCCAGCGGGAGATCAGCGCGAGTTGATCCTCGGGAAGAGGGTCAGCCTTCTGTGGCATCTCCGCCTGGCCGTCGATCGGCGTAATCAAAGTGATTAAATGACTCTCGTCCGGCTTGCCGGGTACGATGGCTACCTCATCGGTGTCGCCCCCCTTGAGGAGTTCCGCAAAGGTGGTCATGACATATTCGCCCCTAGCCTTGGCAGGTTGATGGCAGCCGTGACATGAAGCCTGAAAGATCGGTCGAATGTCGTTGTAAAAACTAACCTTCTCCGGCTTGGCCTCCTCAGCCTGGGCAGACACTGTAACAATCAGCCCGGTCAAGATTCCCTGTAACAAACCTTTTTTCATCTTAAAAATTATCCGTGGACAAAGTACATTTGAACGCATTACTGCGTCATTTTGTTTCATCGGTTGCCGAATGAGGCCACATTTTCACCTTTTTTTCAATTGAAAACGCATTTTTTTAGCACCTAAAAATGGCGGAAAATGCCGCTTGGCCAAGCGCTTGGTCTAAGAAGTGCGCTTTTGGGCGACCGCGAACGCGTTGAACATCAGGAAACGCCACGGGCCGAGGTTTAGCGCGAAGTCGATCGGCTTGGCTACGTGGCGGTCGGTGCATTCGACTTTCAGCACATCACACCCGTTTTTCTCGAGGAAAAAACCGATCTCCACACCGTTGGTTGCGACGATAGCATCGTCATCCGGCTGGAACGGTTCACGGACAATCGGTTCCATCCGGTCGAACCGCACAGCGCCGGGGTCGGTTGCGATCAACCGGCGCTTGGCCCGGAGCCGCCGCCAGTTCCTGAACTTGTTACGAAGGCCGCGCATGCTGGGGTGATAGTCGCGGAAACCAATCGACCGGAAAAAATTCGGACTGGAAAGGACGACCTTCCCGCCGGGCCGCACCACGCGAACGATTTCAGTAATAAACGCTTCCGGTTCCTCAACATGCTCCAGCACGTTCAATGCACCCACGCTGTCAAAAGTGGCATCGTCAAACGGCAGGCTGCGGCCGTCATAGAGTCGGCATCTGTCACTGACTTGTTTGGCCTTGGCGATGTTGGGCTCAGACACTTCCACCCCGTGTGCCTCGTGGCCGGCGTCGATCAACCGTTGCACGACCTGCCCAACGCCGCAGCCAACGTCCAGCACTTTGCCGTCGGGCCCAGCAGGGCATAGGGCATCGGCATATTTCGCATAAAACCCGGCATCCCAGTTGTCCAGGAAATCGGCGTAAGCCTCGTTTTCACGATAATAGTCCTGCTGCTCACCCATGATCGTCGAAGGAATCAAAAACTCCCTCTCTCTTGAGGGGGAGGGGTGAGGAGAGGGTCAAAGTGGTAGGATTTGTTGTTGATCGACTATTACAAAACTCCCCCTCATCCGGCCTGCGGCCACCTTCTCCCCCGGCAGGGGGGAAGGAATCATAGCGGTCGCAATCGGTCATATGGTACCGCACTATAAATTCCGTTAATGGCACTATGAGTTCGTGTCGTTAGTATGCTTTTTCCTCCCGTCCACAGTGATGAAACTAAGCAGCCCGAAGCCGCCGAGCAGGGAGGCTAGGCTGACATATAACCACGTGTTCGGGGGCTGAAAGCGAAAGACTATATCGTGTTGGCCGGGTGGCAGGTGGACTCCGCGCATTACGAAATTACAACGAAGCAACTCCGCCGGTTGGCCGTTCACACTGACCTGCCAGTGCGGCGACCAGTGATCGTTAAGGAGCAGTACGGCCTCTGTAGTGGCATTGGCTGAAAGGTGCAATTCCTTTGGCTTGTACGACGTGATGCTGACCGTGCCGCCCGCTTGGCCAGGCGAGGCCGTCGATGGTTTGATCGGTGAATCAACTATAACCGATGCGTGCGGATCGAACTCCCGCTTGGCGATCAATTCCAGTGCTTCCAAGGCATTCGTTTGCACCTGCCAATGACCGAAGAGCTTGGCCCGGGGCAGGGCGCCGTCAAACCGGATTATGGCATGGTTCCCGGCTGGATTGAATTGCGTCGTAATGTCCTCCGCCCTCGGCTGGTTTCTGTTATGGGCATCAGGACGCAGGTCAAATAGGAATGGGGCGGTTTCGGTAAACCGACTTTTACCGGGATCAAATTGCTGGTTCAAAAACGCGACGTCGTTGGTGTTACCAAGTATCCATCGCGTGTTGGTCAGCTCCCAGCGACGGCCGGCCAGAAAATGCGTGTTCGTGTCTCCGGTTCTAGTAAACCGGCGCTTGAACGCTTCGTGATCGGCAGCCATGCGTGGAACCTGAACGACATCGATGGACTGAATGTTGTTATATAGGAATTGGTGCTGAAGCCACTCCATGCCGTATAACTGCTCCAGCGTGCTGCGAGCCGCTAGTGGTGATATAGTTACGCGTCCCTCGTGTGGAGACTGTTTCAGTTGCTCGATGAGTGGGTTGTTGCCTTCGTATTTGTATTTATAGTCGTAGTACTGAACCCACGGGGAATTTGCCCGCGTGAGGTCCAGAGCGACTAATAGCATCAGCCCGGCCCCGAATATGGGGGCGGCCCTGCTTTTAAGCGTCTTTGCAATCAGGAAAACGCCGACAACAAAAAGCAGTGCCGAGACGATCAGTTCCCAGACGCTGAAGGCGGCCATCGAGGCGGCGGCTTCCGGGCTGAATCCGCGCCCGGCGATGTGGTCTGCCAGAAGGCCTTTGGAGGCTCCCAAAATCAGGCTGAGCAGCAGGCAGGCCCCAGCCGTGATTGCGAAGCCCATCACCCATTTTTTAATGAGCGCCGCACCAGCCTCGGATTCCTGTCGGGCAAGGCGGATCACACCCTCCACCCCGTAGCCGCACAGCACGATGATGGCGAAGTGCATCGGGTGCAGGAACTTGATCGTGTTGCGCATCGTGTTGAAGAACGGCAATTGATATATGAGCTGATAAAAAATGGCGTGTCGGCCGAACGCCAGCAGCAGGGAGATCAAGCCCAGCCCGGCCTAGAACAGGATCATCCGCTTTTCAGTTGGCGAGTAGAGTTCCATTCTTTTTTGCAGGGCGAACAGGATGGCGCAAAAGGCGAGCAGCACCACGATGATCCCGGCGTATTCGCCTGAGCCGGAGTGGCGCGGAAGGAATTGGCCCTTGTATCGCACGAGTTGCATCAACTGCTCCGCTTCCTGATTGCTGACGCCCATGACTTGGGCGAGTTCACCGGGCAACACATTGCGCTGTCTAAATGCAGCGATGATTTCCTCCACCTCCTCGATGCGCTCAATCATCGGATCCTGCCCGACAGAGCCCCAATAGTTGCCGCCCTCGAGTGACCGCCATTTGTCTTTATCATGCGGGAGGGGCGTGTCTAGCCGGTACCCGTAAAGGCCGGGCACGACGATTCGCAGCGCCTCCATCTTGGGGAGACTCCATTGCGTGAGGAAATTCCACTGTTTTTCCTTGGCGGCTGCCGAATTTCCCTGTCCGCTGGTGGAGCCCTGCAACTGGGTTCCTATAAGGGTGGACAGGGTTTGCGAGGCGGCCAATCCGGCGGTGAGGGCCACCACGGCGACCCCGACTACTCCGCGGCCAAGCGCTTGGCCAAGCGCGGTTTGTTTGCCGGTATCGAGCGGCTTGATGACAAATCCGAACAGGACAAAGGCCGCGATGTAGAGACTGAACAGCGCGCCGACGTCGTAGCCCTCCATCAGGCCAAGCCCAACGCAGATGCCGGCCAGGGCGAGGTTGGGCCAGGGGCGGGACTTAAATGCCCGCAGGATAAACGCCCCGGCGAGAAACGTGGTGGCAAAGGTCAGCGACCGCGAGGGCAGACCCCAGCAGGCGTGCGAGACCACCTCCATGTTGAACGCTGCGGCAAGCGCCCCAATGGTGCAGGCGAGGTTTCGCAGACCAAGCGTGCGAAAGAAAAACCAGGCGGACATCCCGAGAATGATCAGGCAGATTGGCGTACACAATTTGAGATACAGTACCGATTTTTGCAGCAGCAAACCAAGCGCCATGTAGATGCCGGGGGAGGCGCTGGGCTGTTCGTAGCCGAGCCAGTTCAGGTCGTGCCAGTAGCCAAAAAACGTGCCGGGCATCTCGATCGCGTCGGTGCTGATCGAGCCAAGCGGGCCGTCGTTGGAAAAGAGGATCATGTTCTCCTTAAAACTATCCGCGAAGAGGAAGAGGGTCACGATGATCAGCACTGCGGCCGCTCCGGCGAATGGCTTGAGCCAGCCGGAGGTTCGTTCGGTTGAGAGAAACGGTAGGTTCACTTTAGCTTATTGCCACTGTTCCTTTTTGAGGGTCGACCCAAAAAACAGATCTCGCAAAAAAACGGTGCTGCGTCCCAGTTGCCAGTGCAGCCACGGTACCCTCGGCCGGGCGGACTCGTAGATGCGCTGCACGTGGTCCGGTTTTTCGTCGGCGATCTGCTGCATCTTCACTTTCGATCGGGCGGCGAACATGCAGCGGAGTTTTTGCCGGCGCAGCCATCGTGGCAAACCTGACTGATCCATCAAGCCAAACGCATGCTGAATGGCCTCCCATTCGTCGAGCACCCAGCTCTTGATGTTCTCCTCGTTGCGCTTGGTCATGCTGAACGGATGCCGCCGAATCTGCAGCAACACCTCGGGCACGCACACGCGCGCGGCACTGGCTTTGGCCAGATCGGAGTAAAAAATACAGTCCGCCGCGTGGGGCATGTCGGTGCGAAACTGAACCGGACACATCTGGCCGAGCGTCTTGATGAGCACGCCGCCGAGCATGAGTGAGTCGCATTCGCTGTGTTGCGCGAGCAACGCGTTGGCCGTGACGGGGCGGGGCGGGGCGGATTCCACCGACGGGCTTTCGACCAGGTTACCGTCCTTGTCGATGAACTCCGGAAGGCAGTAGATGAATGCCGGCCCCGGTCAGTCGGCGAGAGTGACGCTCACCCGCTGCATGAACTTGGGGAGTAGCACGTCATCGGCGCAGATGTAGTGAAAAAAATCACACGCGGCCGCGATTTCGAGTGCGCGGTTGAAACTCTTGAAC
>WTHH01000419.1 GCA_011523195.1 Verrucomicrobiales bacterium | reverse complement strand
CTTACGCGTAGGGTGAAGCCAGGCCGGGCGGCGTGCCGTGACTGGGCGTCGGCTCGCTCGTCGCCGAGGATCGCGGCCACGCTTGGCTTGAAGTTGGTGAAGGAGAGGTTTTGCAGAAAGTCGAGCCCGTCGACGCCCTCGCTCGTGTTGTCAAACTGCACCAGCCCGTTGCCGAGTCCGTTCATCGTGGTGACGCCCTGTCGGTTGGGCGTCTCGATGAAGAGAAAAATATTTTGGTTGGGCCGGATCATCGCCTGCTCGATGCCGACGTAAAGGTGGGTGGCGTCATTATTTACCCGCACCTGGCCAAGGTTCGCGCTCGCGCCGTTGATGGTCGGGATCGGTTCACCGACAAAGTCGAACACCTGTCCGGTGATGTTGCCATGGCCGTCGTCTGCCGGGGTGGTCTCGACGACTGGGGTATGCCAGGCAGCAAGCCAGGAGTCGCGATCCGGCATCTTGCGATTGATCACGAACCAGTCGAATACCTCGCCTTCGGTATCGAGTGCCTCGACCTTCAGTTGCTCGCCTTCGACCGTGATCCGTGCGGCGTTATTCTTCGGCCAGAATTGTTGGGCGCCTGGAAAAAGCCGGTAAAATGAATATGGGGACGCACCGCCCGCGCCACTGACCACCGAGATACAGTTGGCCACCGGGCTGAATTTTTCGAACGCATGTGAGTGCCCTGCCATCATCAGGTCGACGTCGTACTTGGCTACGATGGGGTAGATCGTGTTGCCGAAATCGTGCGTGTCAGGCAGGGCGTTGCCGTCGTAACTGCTCCAACCGTGGCCGCTCGACGAGGCAACGGGGAAGTGCATCATTAGCATCTTCCATGGCTTGCTGGTCTGTGCGAGATCGTTGGTGAGCCAGTGCAACTGGTTGGTGTCCTTGGAAAAATTGTGGTGGGCGTACCACGGGTTGTAGAGCACGGAGACGTGCACGTCTCCTACGTCGAACGAGTAAAAATGTTCTGTGCCGGAAAACCGGTAGGGCACTTCAGGATTTTTCAGTCCAAGCGTTGGCAGATCGTTCGTGGGCAGATGGAAGGCGCTTATATAATGGGAGTCGCCCTTATAGAGGTCATGGTTGCCGATAGTTGAGAAAAACGGGATGGATTTCATTTGCTCCTTATAGACGCTGAAGTGCCGGAAGTCTTCGTAGTTGGGGACAAAATCCGGGTAGACCAAATCGCCTGCGATCATCACGGCGTCCGGATCCTCCCTTCGGAGCAGGGTGGCGATCTGGTTTTGGATGAGGTTTCCGCGACCGGTGTCGCCCAGCAGCATCAGCTTGACCGGCCCACTGGTTTTCAGAGTCTTGAACGTGGCGGTTTGCGAATACCGGGCGCCGCCCTCAGCTAAGCCGCCGACTCGGTAGTGGTACGTCTCGCCCGGCTTGAGGCCGGTCAGTTGCAGGGCGTGATCCGTTTTTGGCGTGTCATTCTCCACCTTCAACCCCAACTCCGGTGTCGGCCCGTACTCGACCACTGAAGTGGTCGGGGCATGGGTGCGCCAAGCGATCTTGGTGCTGGTGGAGGTGGTACTCTGGATGGACGGGCCGCGAACGATGTTGCCCAGCAACTCGACGTAAAAGGCAAACCAACTGTCGTTGAGGTGTGAGTTGTGCGCCTGGATGGCGAGGACGTTCTCCCCCTGTTCGAGCAGCAGCCGGTACGGCTCGAGGTCGATCAGTTCGGGGTTGCCACGGGGATGAACCGCCGCCGGGGCGTTGAAGGGAACCGGTTGATCCGCCTCGCCGGGCAAGCCTCGCCGGGCAATCTCGGTGCCGTTCAGGTAGGCGACGAAGCCGTCGTCGTAGTCTACCCGAAGGACGAGCGCCTTTATTTGTTCGGTGTGCTCAACAGTGAAGCGTTTGCGCAGGAACACTGAGGGGAACCCACCGGGCATACCCCAAAGTCGGGTCGGCGCGTCGTAGCCGCCGTAGCCGATGCTGAAACCGGAGGGGGCACTTTTCCAGTCGGTGTCGTCAAAATCCAGCTCCCGCCAGGCGGTGGTCGGGATGGAGGCTTCGGAGCGGCCCTCAAAATACTTCCAGTCGGAGAAATAAGGGACCAAGCTCTCCCCGCGGGCCGTCATGGCCAAAAGAGACAGCAACCCGCACAGCATCAACCTCTTGAACAGCATGGACGTAGTGTAGAGGGGGCGTAGGCGGGGTCAATCTCTGGATTTGCTGCTTGGCGCTTGGCCAAGCGGTTGCAG